>JABSRG010000042.1 GCA_013215165.1 Opitutales bacterium
AAGCAAAGAAGCCCGGCAGGAAGACATTTTTATTGTCAACACTGGACTGTCGACATGTTCATGCAAAATCCGGGCTAAGCTTCGAATGGATCGACCCCGAAGAAACTGATGACCGACTCACCGAATTTCGAAATAATGGTGTCACCTACTGCGGAGCCGTCTTGCGTAGCGAAAACCGTAGATTCCGAATTGTCACGACAAGTCATGAGCCTTTCGAATTTGTAGCGTCATCCGTCGACTCAAATGGCACAGCCTCGAATCTAGCTAGGGTTACCCTCCTAAACGTAGACTTGATGGAGGTGGAAGGAATAAATGAATCAGGCGAATTAAGGATCAGAGGAAATGTTGCAGTAGGTGGAGGATTCGATCGGGTATCAATCAGTAGAGGTGCAATTGAACTTGATGCCAAAGCATATAGCGGAAGAGAGTTCGAGCTTACACTGAATCAAAATGAGGATATCTTGAGAATTGATCCTGCAACCGGAAGAATACGCTCTCCTGACAATTTTGATTTAAGAATATCTTTAGAGAAGAATCAAAATATAGTTGCTACCGTAGACCTACCAATTGAAATTACAAAGCAGTATACCTCAGGGAATGATACATACAGCCAGTGGTATGGTGACCAGAACCCTGGGGGGCGGTGATGGTTAGGGTTTTCTTCCAAATGCAACTTGATGAAACTTACGTAAGTGTGAAATATGGAAATTTGTCGCACAAAGGGAAGACAAACTATCTGTATCGAAGTTACTTTGAATCAGATTTCGTAGGGGCCGGTCCTGGCTGGGGTCAAGAATCGATGAATGTAGGACATCGATATGTTGGAGCTGATGACGAATACCCTACAGCAATGACAGTTCCGTCTATGATTGTTCCTCCAAACACTCAACCATTTGAGGCTTTGACAAATAAATGGGTAGACGAAAATTATATGAATTCACTTTCACATGGTGAGAGCTTAGTTAACCTTACATCCTCTGGAATGACTGGACCTATACCTTGGATACCTCCTCTTGATCGAACAGTAGAAAGCCCAGATCAAGGTTTATAATTTGATTAGCTATGAAGACAAAGCTGATAATCGTATTTGTTGTATTTTATCAATTAAGCATTTCAATTCTATCCTCAAAAGCTATTCTAAAAATCGAGGATAGTTTTTTGGATTTTAATTCCCTCCCATTAACAGAAATAGATTCCAGTTTTTCATATGAGGAATCACTTGTTAAAAGAAGAAAAAATACTCGTTCAATTATTAATTATCTAGAGAGTTTTTTCATGGAGAAGTATCTCCAAGAAACTGGTAATAAAGTTCAAGAAAAAGAGGTGGAGGAGAGAATAGATAAGCTTTTATTTTTGACTTATGGAACAGCCGAAAACCCATCAAAAAAATACAAAGAGCAACTGGAAAAAATGGCAGAAATAGCACCATTATTGGAAGTTTATGGTGAAGATCCAGAAAAGGCAGAAAAACTTTACAATGAAGACTACAAAAATGTTATTTCTGCTGTGGATTGGACCCAACTAAAAAGTGGGTTTTCACCCGAAGGCTTTGAACAGACAAAGATATTCATTAATGCAAAAATACCAACAGATGAAGAGATTCGTGAAGGCTACAGAAGCCAAGCATACGCATATTTGTTAAATCAAAAATTTTTAGAGGTTTTGAGTCTTACAGGAGTGAACTACTCTGACTGGCGCAATGAGCGTTTTTCTGGGGTTGAAGTGCTCGACGCTAATCATTTTGAGGTGGAGATGTTAACCGCTTTATTTGGACATAATAAGTCGTCTTTGGACCAAGTGAATATTAAAAATACTAATTCAATCCAGGATGATAATATCGAAGAGATCAAAAACCTTAGTCCAACCTTATATCCAGAACCAAACGAAGGTCCTATTGAACAGCTATCCTCTCCGAATCGGCTTCCTTGGCTAATCGGAATTTTGATTCTCTTAATCGCCATTGGCATCATCCTAAAAACACGAAAAAGCGCTCATTAGCCCGATCAACGTCCTCGAACCAATCGACCGTCCCTGGCGAGCACAGTCATCGCCAGCTAGGCTTTCAGTGCCATCTGTCACCGCCTCTGCTCTCATCCTTCCCGGGGCCCTCCGCTTTGGCAGTGGCCTCCGCGGAGCCCTCCCTCCGGCTCAGGTATTGATCTAGCATCGCACGGCACATGGTAAGCGTCCGTTAGAACACCCCCTTCACGATCATGCCAAAGCCGGGTAAACTCCCCGGATGCTATTTGATGGAGAAGATATCGTGATCTGCCACGGCGTGGTCGATCTTCGTAAAGGCGCTGGCGGATTGCTGGCATTAGTCACAAGTGTTAGGCCCGGGGCGTGGTATTTGTTTAGCAACCGCAGCCGGTCTTTGGTTAAAGCGGTCCAGATGGATGGGCGTGGCCTCTCGTTGGTTACACGGCGCATTGACCAGGGTGCATTTCAGTGGCTCGAAAAGGCCGAAGGGGCTTCAGTTATTAGTGTTCGTGATGCTTCGATGATCTGTGATGGCGAGTCCTTAAAACAACGATTTTCTCGCACTTAGTTCTTAACTTTTCCGAGATGCATAACAAAATGTTGAATGTTGACCGAGCTCCAACAGTTAAGAAGCGAAGTCACTCACTCTCGACGGGTTATCCAGTCCTGCGAAGAGGAGATCGCAAGGCTGCGCTTAATTGTAAAAGAGCTTCGCTTACGCCTATATAGCTCCAAGCGTGGTGAGAGTATCGACCGAGATCAACTTGAACTCGACCTCAAGACGACTGAGACAACTATCGATACACTCCAAGCAATCGTGGCTCAACAGGCAGATCCACCACAAGCTGAGTCTGACAAGCCTGAAACGGCTACAGCTACGGACAAAGAGCCAAAGATCCGCCGTCGTTACGTCTTTCCTGAAAACATTGAGGAACAGACGCAAACAGTGATTCCTGAGTAGGTTCAGTCCGAGCCCGAAGCTTATGAGGAGATCGGCGAACCTGAGGTAACCGAGCTGCTCGATATCGTACCGATGAAGTTTATTAAGCGCCGTATCATTCATCCCCGTTTTAAGCGCAAAACGATCGCAACAGCGCGCCTATCGTAGCTGCAACCCCGCCACGGGTTCTTGCAGGAGGCATCGCGGCCCCTGCTCTACTCGTGCAGATCATTTTGGCCAAATACCTCGATCATTTGCCGCTCTATCGCCAAGAGCAGATTTTTAAAAGGCGCTACGGCGTGCAGCTCTCGCGCAAACTGCTCTGCGAATGGGTGCGTGTGATAGCCGAAGATTGGCTCGGACTCATTTATCACTCTATCAAAAGTGATTTGCTCAGGCAACAGCACCTGCATGCTGATGAGACGCCTATAAGATGTAATGATCCAGATACGAAACACCGTTCCAGGCATGGCTACCTTTGGGTCTATCGCAGTGGTAATCAGGTATTTTACGACTGGCACATGAGCCGTGGCCGCACGGCTGCGGAGTCGATGCTGCGCGGCTACCGCGGTTGCCTGCAAGCTGATGGTTATGCTGTCTATGGTCAGCTTGCCCAGAGTGAAGGCTTCACGCTACTAGGCTGTATGGCCCATGCCGTGCACGGCGCAAATTTTACGAAGCCTGGACTATAGCCGAAGAGGGAGCGAGTGCCTGGTATCTTAAACAGTTCCAAGAACTCTATCGCTTGGAAAAGGAACCCGATCACGATCGTACCCGCGACAGCCTCCCTATGCTTAAAGCGATCAAGCACCGCCTCGATTCAGACCTCCTGAATCTGCCCAAGCAAAGTAAAACCCATGCAGCGGTTAGCTACATGCTCAATCAATGGGGCTCGCTGAGCGCCATCTTTGATCACCCGGCAGCGCCTTTGGATAACAATCCCGTCGAACAGGTGATCCGCCCGACCAAACTTGGAGCCAAGAACTGGTTATTTATAGGTCACCCGAAAGCAGGTCGCCGCTGCGCAATCCTCTACACGATCCTTCAAAACTGCCACCTGTCCGGTCACAATCCGCAAGAGTATCTGCTCGAGGTGCTCAATCGCCTCGCTCGTGAAGATCGCAGCGATCCCGAGTTCATCTCCAGCCTGGCTCCGAAAAACTGGAAACCGTCTGCTACTTGATGAGGTGCTCTAAGGGACGCTTACAACGGAGACGGGTTCGATGAAGCTGGAGATGGCAATGATTGTTGCAATGATTTAGATGGTAACCAGTTTCACTTCTACAGTGGCCCTGATACAGAATGCTGTTCTCCGGCTGCTCGTCTTTACAACACGCAAACAGAAAAATGCTGTCCATCGCAGGCTTCAGTAGTGCCAGAAGATATGGAATGTAATTCTACTCCGTTGCCATCTTGTATCGACGAGGTGACTTGGAAAGATGGGCTACCAGGAGATGGTTCATTTATGGTGACCGTTCCGCCTGAGATATTGGGCAAAGTTGAACGTACTATAAATAGTATTCCCAATGTTAATGTGACACTTGACTCTCTGACATTCGGTCTCAAAAACAAAGAAAGAGACTGTTGTCAAGGGAACAGTAAAATTTCTGATGGTGAGAGTTATCGTGAGGCCAATGCTAAGCTATCGGCGAAGCTTGTAGGCATTACACTCTGGGGTCCTCCTAATATAACAAGAGAAATTGATCTATCTATTATTATTGCAACTATCGAGTTTGATGTAGGGATAAAATTGGATAGCGATTTTTCAGTTTCCGGTGTTGCAGGTTTGAGGCAAGACGAATGTGATTCAGAGTCTTGTAACTATGGATCGGTAAATATAGGAGCCAGCATCAGTACTAAATTAACATTTGAAATTATTGCTTGTTTCGATTCTATTTTCTTTGAAAAAAAATGTGCTGATATCGTAACTACACCTGCGAATATATCTGTGGGCTTGACTGGAACGGTTGGTGTGAATGATCGCGAGAATTGTGATCGAGGACCTTACGGTTTAGCTCGTGTTGAAGATATAGTTTGGTCTGTGGAATTCAGCGTGGCTGGCCAAGGAGCTAAGTTTGATTTTAAAATTTATCCTTAATGATATGCATAAAATTCTATTATTTCTATTTTTTTATTTATATTTATATCAATCTGTTTATGCGGAATATAGGCAGTTAAAGATTCCTTTCCGTGTCGCTGGAGAGGATGTTCTTTCTAGTGCCTACTTGAAGATTTATGTTGATAACATTTCCAGAAGCTATGATGATTATGTTCGATGGGAAGGCTCTGGCGAAAGCATAGTGAATTTTCTTAATTCAATTCAATTTCAGGATACTTCAGGGTTTTTTGAGGCATCGAAATCTAATGAGAATAAATTTGATCTCGCAAGTGGCTACTTTGACGCCTTTTCAAATCTTATAGATAGCTCATTTATTGTGAATCATCTTTTGATGCACGAAAGAAAATACGTAACGGTCCGTATGTCTTTAAATAACTCTAAGCGATCATTAGCACGGGTTTTTATGGTTAATCGATTTGGATTGTCGGATGAATATGTGGATCTGGGTGAAAAAGATATCTTTCAGGATCTCTTTGCGACAATTTTTCAAATAGCCGAGAATGGGAATCCTGAAATTTACGCTGATTCAGGTACTAAATATAGACTGCCTATAGGATCGGGATTACCTGGATTTGAGTCTTATATAGAGTTTATAGGTAGCATAATTGAAGCAAAAGACGATGGTCAATGGATAACAAATGGAAATTTAGACTTAGAAGCATTAGGGTTTTATCGTAATGTTATTCTAAGCTTGAAAAGCTCGGTCTTTGATTTTTTCGATTTTTTTGATGCAAGTAGTAAAAGACGATTTGAGAGCTGGGCTAAGACGTTACCTTCAGACGAAATAGAACGCTATGGGGGTTTGTTGAATTCCGCTCAATATCTCTTTTTTATAGACGCTGATCCCGTGTTTTTAATATATAAGTCAATAAATGGAAAGGTGATTTATGATACTGTATTTAAAAGAGGGGATGGGGAATTCCAACTAGTTAATTTTTCTTATCAAAGCTTTGCAGATGTTATTTTCTCAAGCCAGGAAATGTTTATAGATCATCTGATTGATTTCGTTGAGGGAGACCCGGCAGCCGAATTGGTTGCTCTAGAAAAATCTAATGAAGAAAATATATTAAATAATAACAAATCTGGAGAAATTGAAAGAGCTAAGCTTAGTGAATATAAGCCTGAAGTTGAAGAAAAAAGTGTGTATCCGTGGATGATACTAATTTTCATTATATCAGTTTTTGTTTTCTTAATAATCAAATTTCGATTTTGGAGGTTAAAGTGAAGGTGAAATATAAGACGGCTTGAAGATTGTTTATAGTCAGACAAGGCTGTTTAGAGTTTCATAATTAAGGAATTAAAAAGTAAAAGGGGAGAATGCAGAATGGGAATGCAGAATCGGGTCAGTCTAAGAATCCTTGAATCTTGTAAAAAACCTATTCGACCACCAACCCGATCAACGTCCTCGAGCCAATCTAACTTCCCCAGCGAGAACAGTCGTTGCCAGCTAGGCTTTCAGTGCCATCTGTCACCGCCTCTGCTCTCATCCTTCCCGGGGCTCTCCGCTTTGGCAGTGGCCTCCGCGGAGCCATCCCTCCGGTCCAGGTATTAATCTAGCACTCGCACGCCGTATGGATCCCGCTCGGGCGGCAGGTCGACCGGCCTGCTGTCTGAGACCAAGAAGTCCACGCATGGGCCCATCCGGCGCGCCTTGAAAAAGGCGGTCTTGAAACCCCGCGTTAATTCGGCAGGGTAAGTAGCCATGAATCACGTCATGAAATACTGTGTGTATAAAGAGTCACCACACTACGTAGCTCAGTGCCTGAATGTGGACCTGTCTAGTTTTGGTGATACTGCCAGTGAAGCTGTGGACAACCTCAAGGAGGCCCTCGAACTTTACCTAGAGGACGCTCCTGAATCTGCTTATCAAGAAATTGAGGAAGTGATGATCGGCGAGCGCTTGTTGCATGCCTAAACTATTGAGCTCTGAAAAGGTGGTAACGATCCTCCTGGCCAATGGCTTTGAGTTCGTTTCGCAACGCGGCAGCCACATGAAATACCGTGATGCATCAGGGCATACCGTAATCGTCCCAGCTGGCCGCCGCGAAATCCCTCGCGGGACAATCGGCTCCATAATCCGACAATCAGGGCTGCCTCGGCGTCTGTTCTGATCTGCTTTTTAAAAGCCTTGCTCGTAATGAGTTGGGCTTTTTTGTTTTTAGGTAGCTCAAAGACCGTTGCTGACCCCTTTTCCCCTCTAGCAAAGATTTGCGAAGATGAATTAACTGATCCATTTTGCCAAAACAATCGTGAGCGCTCTAGAAACTATCATTGAGGAACTCAAAGGTCTCCTGCCTTCCAAGCTGGATGAGGCAGCATCCAAAATACATGCACTGTATGAAGAGTCTCTGGAAGAACGCCGTGAGCACTTGAAAGCGAGTGCTGGGCTTCTGTCTGAAGAAGAAGGTGCAGCCTGGTTGGAAGCTCTCAAAGACTGCGAAAGGGTGGACCTTGAAAGCCGGTAAACTCCTTCTGGACACCTCTTTAGTCGTCGAGCACCTGAGAAATACCCCATCTGTCACCGAAGGGGAACGCAAAAAGGGGTCAGTCGACGATTCCTTGATTTTCGTAAAAACGTAATCAACACGACCATCACCGCCTTTGCCCTTATTCTTCCCGGGCCCTCCGCTTTGGTCCAGGTATTAGACTATCACTCGCACGTTGCATGGGTTCCGCTAAGCGGGAGCAGCTACTGCGGCAGATCGACCGGCACGTTGTCTGAGAGCCAGCGCACCGCCGCGCTGCCTGGCGGTCACTAACCGTGCCACTTCATCCGGCCATTTGGGCTTCAGCGGCGAGGGAGCTTTATGTTCTACATGGGTTGTAGGCCTACAGGGTTGCCGGTGGCGTCGGTGTTGTTATCTAAGTGGACGTCAGCGTTGCGATAGACGATGTCGCGGGTGTTGTTTGGAATAGTGTAGTTTTCTGGCCCTGGGGCGAGGTCGATGACTCTTTGGCAATCGCTCTCGCGATCATCCTACAAAATATGGCTTTTTCCCGAATTTCTGGTCACGTGCGGTTTTTCGCACCGTGGCTAAGTACCCTTGCATTTCGCTACCTTTCTAGCAGGACTGCGTGTCATGAATCTAGACCTCGAAATGCTACAAACGGTGCTCACTACTTACGGCCTCAAGGTGATCGGTGCCATTATCACCCTGATCGTCGGTTTTATCATAGCGAAAGCTTTGGCTGGTTGGACCAGGAAATATACAAAGAATTCAAAGCACACAGATACGACTGTGGGCGGTCTCTTCAGTCAGATCGTTTTCGTTACCGTGATGCTGTTTACGGTGGTGGCTACCTTGCATCAGTTTGGGGTGGAAACGACCAGTTTGGTGGCGGCGTTGGGTGCCGCGGGTCTCGCTGTTGGCCTGGCCTTGCAAGGGACGCTGTCGAACGTCGCGGCGGGTGTGATGGTGCTCATTTTGAAGCCTTTTAAAGTCGATGAGGTCATCAAGGTGGGAGACGATGTATTCGTGATCGACGATATTGGTCTCATCGCTTCGCGGGCACACACCCCTGATGGTCCCAGTGTCTTTATTCCGAATAGTAAGCTCTGGGGCAACGTTGCGATGAACCTGAGCCACTCGCATAATGATTTACGGCGCTTCAATGAGACGTTTGGTATCGCCTATTCTGACGACATCGGAAAGGCCATCGCGATCATTAACAAAGTCTTAGATGAAGAGGATAAGGTTCAGGCGGATCCAGAGCGCCTGGTGGAGGTGACTTCTCTGGGAGACAGCTCGGTCAACATTATCGTATGGGCTTGGGTGCCGCGTGCTGACTGGTGGACAGTTCGGCTGAGCTTGATGCGCAAGATCAAGGAAGCTTTCGACACAGACGGCATCACCATTCCTTTTCCCCAGACCGATGTCCATCTCATCCAGGATGCAGGTTAATTTTCACTATTTGAAAAAACTTTGGATTAAATATCTGAGCGGTGTGCTCTGAGAAGTACTATGGCTCAACGATACATGGAGACCGTTCTAACTCCTGCGGTTAAAGCCGCTCAGGAGCGTTTTTACCACAAGGCAGAGGATTATGGAACTGGCGCGCCAGAACTAGACCCCCTTACTCCGAGAGAGCACGATTTTATTACCACGCGGGATTCGTTTACATGGCTACCGTCAATGAAGATGGTTGGCCTTATGTCCAACATAGGGGTGGCCCTGCAGGCTTCTTGAAGGTCCTTGACGCTTCTCGGATGGGTTTTGCTGATTACCGAGGTAATCGCCAGTTATTGTCTGTCGGTAATCTATCCCAGAACAATCGAGTCTCTCTGTTCTTGATGGATTACCCTGCCAAGGCGCGCCTCAAGATCTTGGGGCATGTGCATGTGATCAGTGCAGACGAAGATCCTGAGCTGTTTCAGCAGATTGTTGATCCTGAGATGGCGCGTCGTGTTGAGCGTGGCTTCATCATCGATGTGTTATCTTATGACTGGAATTGTCCTCAATACATCACGCCTCGCTACACGGCAGAGCAGATAGCTCCATCGGTGGATAAGCTCAAGGCACGGATTGCTGAACTGGAAGAGGAATTTGAGCGCCTGAAGTGATTTCTCGGGACTGAAGGACTTTTATTTTGCGACTAAGCAGGCGATCTACCTCAGTCTGAAATTGAAAGGGAAGATATACTTAGCCTTTACCGGGATTCCATCTTTCATCGGAGGCGTGAATTTACCCGATTCAGCTGAGCGTATGGCAGGCACGATAAAGCTGAGGTGGCTTGCTTCTATGACGTCGATCACTTCGACATCTCCCGACTCATTTATCACTACCACAAGTTTCAGGTTTCCTTCTACATGCCCGGCTTTCAGGTGAGGGGGATAAACTGGAGGTTTACCGTCGATCCGTTTGGGAACACTATCGAGTTCTCGGATCGAAAAGTGACGTTGATAGTCGGCGGTCGCTTCGACCAGGAGTAGGCCAGACAAGAGGAGCAATATAAAAAAGTTTTTCATAACGGTTTTTGGAGCAAGTAGCACAATACCTCAGGCAGAAAGATGACCAGCAGAAAAATGCTTTCGATCTTTGTATCTGTTTGGAAAATATGGGTATACCGCTTCTATTGTAAGCAGAGTCTTCCCATATATGCCGTAAATCCTGCGCCGAACGCGGTGAGGTCGACGATCTCAGGTCCTCCTTCGCGGTTTTTCAAAAACTGCTTGAGCGCGAAGATTACCGATGGGCTGCTCATATTCCCGTGTTCAGCGAGGATTGAGCGAGTGATACTGTAATCGAAATTGGATAGTTGTTCTTCGATGGCATTGATGACATCGCGCCCACCGGGATGGGCGAGCAGTTGGTCTGGCTGGCTGCCCAGGCGTCGCTCCATCGACTGATTAAGTTCCGCCACGGCCATGCCTGCGATCTCTGGGACCGAGCGATCGAGCAGGTTGCGCAACTTACCTCGTTTGTTTTCAAAACGGAGCAGATCACGATGTTGGGGTAAGTGCAGGTTCTCGAAGCCGAGTATTTCTGGGTGCCCTCGTGGATCGCCTCCCGTCCAAATAGAAGCTGCAGCTCCGTCGCCGAACAAGCACAGGCTGATGAGGACGCCAACATCGTTATCGAGATAAAAGGCTGCTGAACACACCTCGACTTGGATCGCTGCGATGCGTTTATCTGGGTTTGCCGCGAGAAAGTGATAGGCGTTTTGAAGCGTGGGCAGCGCAGCGCCACATCCATGGCCGACTAAGTCGCATAGATAGCGATCTGCCGGTAGGCCAATACGTTCTGCCAAGTGGCTGCTGATGCCTGGACAGATATAGCCGGTGCATGTGGCTACAATGAGACCATCGAGATCAGTCACTTTCATATCGGCTGCCTCACAGGCCTCTGTTAATGCGCCTTCCGCAAGCTCTGGAGCTAGCTTCTCAAAGGCTCTGTTGAGAGCCTCTGCATCTTGGTCAAAGACGTTTTCGATATCTGGAAAGGCAAAGTGGCGCTGCTGAATCCCGTTATCGTTGAGCAACACTTTTTTCAAGATGTCCTGAGACCGCGGACGCAGCTTGTTAAAAGCTGCAGAACCACACAGAATGTCCCAGCAGTCTTTCTGAGAGTAGGTAGCGACAGGGGTCGCCGATGAAATGCCGATTAAATGCATGATGGATTCGCTGAAAAAAAGGGGGCTGGTGAGGAAGTGAGAGTTCGTATTCCTGGCGATATTTCAAATCGCGGGATTAAGTAGCACAGCCCTGGTGGCAAAACTGGACCAGTGATCTGCAATCAAGTATTAAGAAATGTGCTCAATGATGGAAGCGGTAGGGCTTCTCCACCGTTTTTAAGGGGGAACGGGTGCTTGGCTCGACAAAACAGAGTGGGAGAAAGAGCACTGTCGATTTCTTTCTGTATACGGGCGAGTTTGCCAACGGATGTCGGATTCTCGGACCATTTGGCATCGGCGATTTTGAAGCGTCCTGCTTTGTGGAGTAGAAAGTCGGCCTCTTTACTGCGATCCCGCCAAAACGCGAGTTGCCAACCTCCTTGTATACTGAGTTCTTTGCGAATCTCGGCGAACACGGTAGTTTCCCAAAGGCTTCCTGTGAGGGGTGATATTTCCAGATCCGCTTCTTGAGTGATGCCCATCAAAAAAGCAGCGAGACCACTATCATTGAAATGGAGTTTCGGCGTTTTTATTAGCGATTTAGTCGCGTTGGAGAACCAAGGCTCCAAGAGGGAGATAATACCTGACTGCTCTAAAACTGATAGCCATTGTCTACCAGCGCTTTCACTGATGCCAACGTCTCTTGCCAACTCTGCTCGATTGACAAGTTGACTGGTACGTAAAGCGCAGGCCCGCAGGAAACGCTCGAAGTCTCGAAGATTTCCAATGTCTCTCAACTGACGCAAATCACGTTCCAAATAGGTGGCCACGTAGGACGCATAAAAACTGGTTGGATCGAGATGAGGCCTTTCGTAAAGCTCAGGAAATCCTCCACGCAGCATGAACGCCTCAATCGAGATCTCGATTGAAGCATCCTTCAGTTCGTTCAGGCTAAGCCCCGGTAATTGAATGATTTCCGTGCGTCCTGCCAGTGACTCCGAGACCCCTTGCATGAGAGGAAATGGCTGAGAGCCCGTCAAAATGAAGCGCCCCATCTTATCTCGGTCTGCGTCGACTATGGTTTTGATGTGCCGAAACAGCGATGGTGCATATTGAATTTCGTCAATAATGACCTGATCGCCGTGTCGCTGAAAAAAGCCGGATGGATTGCCTTCAGCCTGGGCTGCCTCGCTGGGTAAATCTAGACTGACGTAGGAATGCTCAGGGAACAAACGTTTAACAAGCGAAGTTTTGCCGGTCTGGCGAGGGCCCGTTATTACAACCACCGGACGTGTTTCAGCACTGCTTTTTAAGCGCGATTCGACCTGTCGTGTTATCCACATAATACGCAAATTCCACTTTTAAAAAACGGAATTTGCAATTTCTAAAAACGGAATTTGCAGTTTTGAGCATTTAAACACCCCGGTTGAGACTTATGTGCTGATTCTTTATGGTGATTAGCTCTGCATATTAGACGTGCGTCTGCTGATGAGCCTGTTAAACCTGCCTCATGTTCTTCGACGAAGTGAGCATCACGCTGGAGGCAGGTCATGGAGGTGACGGATGTTTCTCCATGCGGCGTGAAAAGTATATTCCCAAAGGCGGTCCCGATGGTGGAGACGGTGGACGTGGGGGCTGTGTTGTTGTGCGCTGTGATGAGAATGTGAGCGATTTGCGGCAATACCATTTTAAGCCCAATTATAAGGCCCGTAATGGCGAGCCAGGTCGAGGGCGGCAACAGCATGGAAAAGGGGGTGACGACCTCATCCTCAAGTTTCCTGTCGGCACTGAATTCCGCGATGTCGAGAGCGGTGAGCTGGTGGCGGAGCTTCTTGAGCACGGTCACGAGCTGGTCCTTCTCGATGGCGGTAAGGGGGGGCTGGGCAATATACACTTCAAGTCTGCGACCAATCAAACTCCCCGCCAGACCACCCCTGGAGAATACGGCGAGGAGGGCGCTTACAAGGTGCAGCTTAAGACCATCGCAGATATTGGTATGGTAGGCTATCCCAATGCTGGAAAAAGTTCTCTGATGGGTTGCCTGACGAACGCGCAACCGAAGACTGGGCACTATGCTTTTACTACACGGCGACCAAACATAGCGATTATAGAGTATCACGATTACTTCGATCGTCTATTGCTCGCCGACATCCCTGGGCTGGTCGAAGGGGCGCATGAGAATCGGGGCATGGGTCATAAATTCCTCCGCCACGTCGAGCGCTGCTCGGTGCTGCTCTATGTTATCGATATGGAGGGCACGGATGGCCGTGATCCAGTCGAGGATGTTGCCGCCCTTCGGCATGAGCTGGGTGCCTATCAAGAAGAACTTCTGGACAAGCCGTGGGCGATTGCTGCCAACAAGATGGATGAGCCTCATGCGGCTGAAAACCTACAGCGGATGCAAGCAGCCTACGAGGGGACTGAAATCCATGCTATTTCGTGCATTGGTGAGACCGGCTTAGAAGAGCTAAAACAAGGATTGTGGACCGCCTGTAAACCCGCAGCTGATTAAGCCGAATCTTAGAGACCATGAGCGAAGAACCGAGCGGAAGCGTAAATCTCCAACCTCTCATCTTGCGGGCAAATCGGTTCTTAGGGGCGACCCTAGTCGATATCGAAATGATAAGTTTCAGCGATCTGGAGCAGGCGAGTGAGTTCCTTTTGGAACGTCTTCAGACGAAGGATCTTTCGAAGGCCTCGCTTATTTCTATTTTGCAGGAGCTCAAGGTTCTAGATGAGAACGCATTGATTCGTTACCAGGTGGACGAGCACAAGCTCGGAGTCTTCGACGCCTCAAGCGTACCTCCAGTCGATCATCCAGAGATAAAGCCGGAAGTATGCTGGGCCACGTGGACAGTGCCATACGACTTCCAGGAAGGTATGTGGTTTATGGCAAGTGCCTACTACATGAGTAAACCGGCGCGTGAGTTCTGGGAAAAACGCCTCAGTGCACCTATAGAATGGTGCGTTTCGGAGTCTCGTCAGATAGCTCAGGCTATCGGTAAGTTGAGTGTCGAAGCTTAGTCCGAAACAAGCACGCCGATGGCGAGGGTGATCATGATCACACCAAAGAGCTGGTCGAGCCAGTGTTGATGAGCTTGAAATCGGGTTCGGGCTCTCGGAATAGTCAAAATTGTCGAGAGCAGGGCAAAATAGCCAGTCGTGGCTACACCGAGGTAAATCCCATATATTGTACGAACGAATAGGGAAGTGTCTGGGCTGATTATCAGTGTGAAGACTGAGATGAAAAAGAGTAGAGCCTTTGGGTTGAGCGCGTTGGTCAGGAAACCTAGAGCAAATGCTGATGCCTGCTTCCGCTGTGTCTTCGCCACGGAGTTGGATTTCAGGAATGTAGCCGATTCTTTTGCCCGTAACGCAAGCAGTCCGATAATGAATAGGTAAGTGCCGCCCGCATATTTTAGGACGACGTAGAAGGTGCCAGAATGCCCGGCTATCCAGGGTAGAGCGACAATGCAGAAAGTTGCGTGACAGAAAATTCCGCTGCCGATTCCGATACTCGTCGCAATGGCTGCCGGTCGTCCTTGGCGGACGCTTTGCCTCAGGACAACAGCCAAGTCCGGTCCCGGCGAGATCACTGCTGCTAGGTGTGCTGATGCCAGAAGGATAAATTCCATTGGAATTTCAGTATGCTTTGGGGGTGATCATCCAAAGTAACTGCCATGAGTCATGCGTATATCGTGTGTGGTTTGAGCCTATGTGCCGAGATCTACAGGGTCCGTAATACTTGGGCGACGGCTGTCCGAATGGCAGCGGCCTGGGCGGCAACGCGGTGCTCTATGTAGGCGCTGCTGGGTGTTTCGATTGTGTAGCTGCGGCGCGTAGCAGTTTTGAATAAGAGCACTGCTTCAGGCAGCATATCCATATCTTTGATGTCCTCTGGTCGGTCGATAAGCGGGGTGATCAATCCTTCTCGAGCAGTATGTCCGTCGATCTCAGGGCTCACTTCCACAGGAATGAACTCACTCGCGCTCTCGAGGATCTTCTTAGCGAGTGATTCGGCTAGCTCGGTTTCATCCAGTTGATACAAGTAGCATCCCTGGGCCTCATAGTCTTCGTGAAGACAGAGCGTGAGGTCGTAGCCCGATGCGGGCTTATTTTGCTCTAAAAAGTCGCAAACGAGCTGAGCTTCGGGTGTTTCTTGATTTAGAAAATCGCGATTAATATCAATGGCCTCGGCGTTCTCTCGCGTGCCTTTTTCCATGCCGTTCGGATTGATCAGAGGCAGTAGATGCCAGCTCACCGATGTAGAGAGGACAAATTGTTGTAGAATCCGTGTGATGGCTAAGGGGCCAGATGGTTCATCCCCATGCACGCCTCCGGAGATATAAATGTGTGCTACGGGCTCGATGGGTTCTTTGGT
Source organism: Opitutales bacterium (assembly GCA_013215165.1). NCBI lineage: Bacteria > Pseudomonadati > Verrucomicrobiota > Opitutia > Opitutales > Opitutales bacterium. The sequence goes on from JABSRG010000042.1 coordinate 15,472, forward strand.
CTCCGGGTCAAGAGCGGGACGTGTCCAGGCGCTGACGGGATAGTCACCCACGGTGCCCAAAATATTTTCGGTAAACTGTAGAGGCCGCAATATGGTACGGAGTCGATCGATGTAGGCGTTGACGTTGAATGTGCTTGGCATGTCGGGCTGGATGATCGGGTAAAGTGATCGGAAATCAAACCATCCATCCAAGAAAAGGGTTTCCAGGCAGAGCAGGTCCGGTATGCTGCCCTTTTTTGATTTTTTGACCGCCTACTTGCCATAGCTATGACCGAAACCCGTGTCCGTTTTGCCCCGAGCCCGACTGGATTTTTCCATATCGGTAGTGCCCGCACTGCTTTATTTAATTGGCTCTATGCCCGCCATACCGGAGGAAAATTTATCCTCCGCATTGAGGATACAGACAAGGAGCGCAATACTGAGGAAGCGCTACAGGTGCTGATCGATGGCATGAAATGGTTGGGTATCAACTGGGATGAGGGCCCCCTAGTCGAAGGCCCCTGTGGTCCATATTTTCAAAGCCAGCGGAGCAATATATACCGAGAATGGCTGACTAAGCTCGAGACAGCAGGCCGCACCTATGAGAAAGACGGCGCTATCTGGTTTCGCCTCGAAGGTGAGCGCAGTGTCGTTTATGACGACTACCTTAAAAAGGAGGTGGAGAAGGTCGCGGCTGCTCCGGTTGTGATAGAGGATGCCATTCGCGGACGGGTGGAGCGGGCTGAGGATCGAGACTTTGTTATCTTTCGTGCGAGTGGAGATCCAGTTTTCCACTTTGTGAATGTGGTGGATGACATCACGATGGGGATCACTCATGTCATTCGTGGGGAGGATCACCTGTCCAATACCTCAAAGCACGTGGAGTTATTCCGTGCGTTCGGAGCCGACGTGCCGACCTTTGCGCACATGCCTCTCATTTTGAAGGAAGTGGGGCAGGGCAAAATGAGTAAGCGCGATCAGGGGGCTTTAGTGGAGGACTATCAGAAGCAACACTACCTTTCAGAGGCCGTTCGTAATTATCTCTGCCTCTTGGGTTGGTCGCCCAAGGACGATCGAGAGATTCTGCCCATAGACGAAATTATAGATTTATTTGATCTTCCAGGAATCACGCAGACCAACGCTCGGTTTGACGGGAAGAAGATGGCTTTTATCAACAGTCACTACGTGCGCGCTATGCCGATCGAGAGTTTTACATGGTTGGCCAAACCGATCCTAGTCGAGGCAGATCTGATTCCGGAAGACTATGACGAAGATCGTCTCCAGAGCATCTTGGCATTATGCCAAGAAAAGGTGCGTGGATTGGGGGAGTTAGCGCAGTTTGCTCGTTATTTTTTCAAGGACGATTTCGCAACGGATGAAAAGGCTCTCAACAAAGTCACGAAAAAGGGTGATCCGGCGGCACGCTTAGACGAAGCAGCTCAGGCGCTGGAACAGCTCAGTAAATTCGATGCGGAGTCCATTGAGACAGCTATTGCGGCGGCGGCTGAAGTATCGGGCAATAAGCCCGGCGCCTATATGCCGCTGATGCGCGTCGCGCTCTCCGGAACCAATGTGGGCCCATCATTCTATCCGATGTTGGAGATTATGGGGCAAGGCTGTGTGGTCGATCGTCTTCGTCAGTTTAGGGCGACGCTGAGCTGAGATGCACTGGAGTTTTCAGCCGACTCATCCTGTCGCAGCTAAAGAATTGGCCCGCGCGCTGAACATACACCCGGCGGTGTGTGAGCGCCTTTTGCAGATCGATCTTGAATTTGTAGATCCTGAACGTGCAGAGCTTTTTTTAAAACCGCGTCTGGCCCAGTTGGAGGATCCTTTCTCTATCACTCATTTACGTGCCGCGGTAGAGCGGATTGAGCGGGCTCTCAATGAGCGTGAGCGTATTCTAATTTTTGGGGATTATGATGTGGATGGAGTCACTAGCACAACGCTCCTGGTTCATATTTTACAGCGTTTTGGAGCCCAACCAGACTACTGTATTCCGCTACGTTTGGAGGAGGGTTATGGCCTGAGTCGACAGGCCATTGAGCGTTCTTTTGAATCAGGTGCAAAGCCCGACCTCTTCATCGCTCTGGACTGTGGGACGAACTCTGTTGATGAAATCAATTATCTGCAGAGTTTGGGTATCGACACCTTGGTCGTGGATCATCACCAGGCAACAGACGCCGAGCGGTTACCAGGAATCTTGGTCAACCCTCACCTATTTGATCCAGACGGGACGGCATGGAAGGATCTCTGTTCCGTGGGCCTTACCTTCAAGGTGGTTCACGGCCTCATCAAAAAGTTGCGGTTGGACGGGAATGCAATAGCCGAAAACATCGATTTACGCCAAGTGCTTGACCTCGTTGCGCTGGGAACGGTGGCTGATCTAGTCCCGTTGCGCGATGAGAATCGTATCCTTGCTTCCCGCGGTCTGCACGCACTTTACCATACGAAGCGCTGCGGGATCCACGCACTGTTTCAGGTGAGTGGGATTGATCTCAGCACAACCGACGTTCTACGTACGGTGGACGTGGCGTTTCGTCTTGGACCGCGGATTAATGCCAGCGGTCGATTAGCTGACGCCTGTGTTCCTGTAGATATGCTTTTGAGCGAAGATTTTAGTTTTTGTGCTGAGACCGCTGGAGACTTGGACCAGATGAACCGTGAGCGTCAGGCTATTGAGCGTGCCATTGCGGCAGATGCGATCCTTCAGGTCGAAGAACGGGATCCTCAAGCGGCAGGCTTGGTAGCATTCGATGCGAGCTGGCATTCGGGAGTGGTGGGTATTGTGGCGAGTCGACTTTCACGGCAGTTCCATCGACCAGCCATTGTGCTCGGTCAGGACGGAGAGGGAGCGAAAGGGTCGGGGCGCTCGATTGAGGGTATCGATTTGGTGGCGGCACTGGAGCACTGCGATGATTTGCTGGAAAGTTGGGGTGGTCACCCGATGGCTGTGGGCGTGTCCCTCGCCGCCGAATCTGTGCCAGCATTTCGGGAACGTTTTGCTGAAACGATTTTGAAGCTCTATCCGGATGGAATCCCGGAGCAAGAGATCGAACTGGCAACGCGGATTCCTGCTGACGTTATTACCGAGCAGCTTATTGAGGATATCGAGGAGTTGCACCCCTTTGGTCAGGGCAATCCAGAACCGACTTTTGCCGTGGGGCCGCTTACACTGCAGATGCCGCCCAAAGTATTTGGCAAAGGGCACTTGCGTTTTGCGTTTCACAATAGTCAGGATGAACGCGTTTCTTGTGTCGCCTGGAATTTGAGTGACAATCCGCCTCCAGTCCACCGCCCCATCCTCCTAGCTGCTCAGCTTGGATGGAATTTCTGGAATGGTGAACGGACAATACAGGCAACGGTGCGCGACTGGTGCTTCGCCTCTTGAGTTTCTTAATGTCTCCCGAGAACGCTTTTTCCTCTCTGTCTTTGTGACCGCCACACGGATTTAGTAGGGTGATGGCGAGAGCGATCGCCTTCGTGCGGATCAAAGCTTCAGTCAAGCAATGGCTGTCGCCATCACTCTACGCTCCTAATTTGAGCTCAAAATCAGTTTTCCGTAGATCTGATCCCACCCTCATTAGTTATATATCGATGATTTAACTTGGCTCGCTGGGTTTTCGAGATGTTTTGGAGCGTTATGAATTTAACTGACTCTCAAAAAGCAGATCTAGCAGCTTGGCTGGATGAAGGGCTTTCGCTATCTGACATCCAAAAGAAGATCACGTCTGAGTTCTCCATCAATATGACCTACATGGACTTGCGTTTCTTGATCGATGATCTCGAGATGGAGATTGTAGATAAGAAAAAACAAGAAGACACAGAAGCTGAGACGACAGAAAAGGAAGAGGGCGAAGCCGAGGTGGTCGATGCTGAAGCCGAGATGCTTCCTGGAAAGGTGAGTGTCGAGGTAGACGCTATCAAGCGTCCCGGTGCTATGGCCAGTGGCCAGGTGACTTTCTCCGATGGTCAGTCACTTGGTTGGCAGCTCGACCAATTCGGACGCTTGGGCTTAGTGCCAAATTCAGACTCACCCGAGGGCTACCAGCCGCCTGAGGCCGATATCATGGAATTTCAAGAGGAGTTGCAAAAGAAACTGCAGGGGCCGGCTATGTAGCCAAACTGAAGGGTGGCTCGGCGATCCGCCTCTGTGAAAGGCAGAGACGGTGTGCCATAGCGTCTGTCTCTGCTCCAGTGCCTATGCTGTGATCGACTAACGCTTGTTAGTGAGCAGCTTGTTAAGATACTCCACGCTGCGTTTCACAGTCGTATCTTGATCCATGATGTTTTCCACAGTTTTGCAGGCGTGGATCACCGTTCCGTGGTCGCGCCCACCGAATTGATCTCCAATTTCCTGAAGTGAATGCTCGGTGATAAGGCGACTCAGATACATTGCTATTTGGCGTGGGAATGCAATATTTGCTGGTCGGCGTTTGCTCACCATGTCAGCGAGACGCAGGTTATAATAATCGGCGACGACCTTTTGGATCTTTTCCACAGTGATCTTAGTTTGCGCCTCTTCCCTAAGGATATCCGCGAGAAGGTTGTCTAAAACGTCCTCATTGATGACGCTGCGTACCAGAGATTGATAACTAGCGACTCGTGTGAGTGCTCCCTCCAGTCCTCGGACATTGCGAGATACGCGTTCGGCAAGGTAGTGCAAGATGCTATCTTCGAGGTTTAGCTTCAGCCCTTCAGCCTTTTTACTCAAAATTGCGACACGTGTCTCCAAATCGGGGGCTTGGATATCGGTCACAAGTCCCCATTGGAACCGAGATACAAGTCTTGCTTCAAGCTTGGCAATTTCACCTGCGGGTCTGTCTGAGGTAATGAAAATCTGCTTCTGCGATTCAAAGAGTTCGTTGAAGGTATGAAAAAATTCTTCCTGTGTGCTCTCTTTGCCGGAGAGGAAGTGGATGTCGTCGACGAGCAGTAGGTCGACGCTGCGGTAGCGCTGGCGGAATTTAGTCAGCGTGTTTTCCTGAATCGATCGGATGAACTCATTGGTGAATTTTTCCGACGAAACGTAGGCCACGGTCATGTTGGGGTTGTTGCGGATGGCATGGTGTGCGACCGCATGCATGAGGTGAGTTTTACCGAGCCCTGTTTCACCGTAGAGAAAGAGCGGGTTGTAGCTCCGCCCTGGATTGCTAGCGATGGCGATACTTGCTGCGTGGGCCAGTTGGTTTCCTGGTCCAATCACAAAGTTTTCGAAAGTGTTCTTTGGATTGAGTTGGAAGCCTTTCACCTTTCGAGAAGACTCGCCATTTGAAGGAACGCTTCCGCGTGCCGCTGGGGTTCCTGAAAGAGATCGGTCTGCGAAAGACTGATTGATCCCTTGACCCAAATTTCCGTGGCTAGGCGAAGTATCCTCGCTGGGTGCCTGCGCTGGCGCTTCGGTGCTTTCCATCGCGACAATATCGACCCTCACTGACCGTCCAGCTGCCATAGATGTTTGTTGCTGAAGGAGATCGAGATAGTTGTCTTGGATCCAGAAAGATGCGAACTCATTAGGGGTAGCGATGGTAATCGCATCATCCTCTACACGTGTGCATTGGAGCGGTTGAAACCACATTTCAAAAACATCCAGTGGGAAGATATTCTGAATCTCAGACAGGACGGTGTTCCAGAGGGGATTTGTTACAGGGAGAGAAGACATTAGAGTGAGCCGTGATAACGTTTATTCACAAAATATTGAGCTGGCCTAGTGTAGGGTTCACAGGGCTACTTGCCCGCAGAAGCCTCAGGTTTGCCAAGTGGAGTCGGAGCGGGCAGAAAAGCGGCGACAGATGAGGGAAAAGCAGATTTAGCGTTCATAAGTTGTTGATAGAGAAAAGTTAAAGAGATAAAAAATTTTTACCTATCTTAAACTCCAGGAATCCTGCTCTGAGTTTTGCCCGAATTTAAGAAAGAGGAATTAGAGATGTCGAAAGAATCGACCGCTCGATAAGGTGTTTTCAAGGTGAAGTTTTTCCCAAGTTATTCACATTGCGCTGGGGACATTTTTTTGACGAAAAAAGTCCTGGTTGTTACCGTGTTGTAACTTAGTTCTAGGTCGTTGAAATTAGGTGAGTTGGGAGATTTTTCGCGGCTCTCACCTCTAAGGTGAATGTGTTGAATATTTGGTTTTTGGGGTTGGTTGGCACAGAAAAAAAGTCTTTCGGGGTGAGGCTGGGGGGACCTGGATTTTGCCCTCAGTGTCTTCCCACGAAGTGCAAGACAAAAAATCGCTAAAATGTGAAAATATCATTCCCATTTCTAAGACGTGAAAAAGGGACTCCGCTGGATTGCAGAGTCCCTTTGAATTTAGGCCAAAAAATGTTCGGCTACAGCCAATCTGGGTTATTTGACCTCGATATGAGCCGCTTTTGCGGACTCTCGCTTGGCTAATTCAAGACGGAGACGACCATTCTCGAGCGTGGCATCGATTTTCTTTGAGTCGACTGACTCGCCGAGGCGTAGTGCCAGTTCATAACGTCGATCTCTCGTCTCTCTATAGAGCACGCGAGCATCTGTTGGAATTGTCACTCGTTGTTCGGCCGTGAGTTCTAGAATACCTTTCTCGACCTTGAGGTTGATTTGATCCCGAGCAACCCCGGGCAGGTCTACGCTTACTTGATAGGTGTCTGCTTTCTCGATGATTTGGTAGTCAGGCGAGACGGTGGCTAAATCAGAAGCATATGTGTCTGTGGATATTGTGTTCATCGTATCTAATGAGGTTAGTTGATTTCGATTTGAGATGGTTTGGCTGATGCTTTTTTCGGTAGGCTGAGTTCGAGAACGCCGTTTTTGTAATTGGCTTGGGTAGCCGCCGTATCGATGTCGTCTTTGAGGCGGATTCTTCGAATGCTCTGCGCTGAGGGTGCCGTATTTTCCTCACCGTTTTCCTTCCGAATGGAGATGTTTAAGACCGATTGTTCGATGTTGATCTCAAAGGCTTCTTTATCCAATCCTGGAGCCTCGATACGGACGTAAGCATTATCCTCGTCTGCAAATAAGTCTACAGGGTAGCCCGTGTTCTGTAGGACTGGTTCGAGCCGTGGCGAAAATACGCTGCCCAGGATTGAATGGATTGAGTCAAACGGTGATATGTATGTATTTCTGAATTTTGGTGTAAGATACATGAGTTTCCTTTGTTGAGTTAAGTGGTGGTGTATATGCGATAATGATGCCACTAGTAATAGTTGTATAAGTGCATGATAAATAGGAATTTAAGCTATCTCTTAATTCTCTATTAAGAGACATTATGACCCACATATGTGCCGCTATTTCTCCTTGCTTCTCAGTTTCTAAATAGCGCCATTATGACGCATTCTGATTATGGCTTTCTTGTAGCGACGGATATTGGTAGGATAGGCTTCATGGAAGATAGACTCGTGGAATTGGAGCAGAAGGTCGCCTTTCTTGAGCGCCACGTGGAGGAGCAAGATACTGAAATGCTGCGGCTAAGCCGCTTGTTTAATCAGCTTTCAGTGAAGCTGGAGCGTGCGGAGGAACGCATTCGCGACCTTACCAACAATGAGCCGAGTGACGGTGATCGACTGAATCTCCATGAGAAGCCCCCGCACTATTAGGCTTTGGCCCCTATAAGTGGTGTTTATCAACTTGCGGATGCGCCGTAGTTAACATTGTATTATCAGGAATATCTCTAACCTATTAAACCCAGGAATCTCTCATGAAGTTGATCAAAGCGATCATCAAACCATTCAAACTTGAAGATGTTAAGGATGCCCTATCTGAACTCGGTATCGAAGGCATGACAGCCATTGAGGTAAAAGGATTTGGACGGCAAAAGGGTCATACGGAAATTTACCGTGGCTCCGAGTATACAGTCGATTTCCAGCCCAAGGTCATGATTGAGGTCGTCGTCGTAGACGATATTGTGGACAAAGCAGTTCAGGCGATCGTATCGAATGCCAAGAGCGGTAAAATCGGGGACGGAAAAATCTTCGTGCTTCCAGACGAGGCTGCCTATCGTATCCGGACTGAAGAGACAAACGAAGAAGCGATCTAGCTGTTTTTCATCAAGTTTAGTTCAGCCGTAGCTCCTTTGAGTCACGGCTTTTTTTTGACCCAGTGTTGCTGATGGTCTCAGGAGTGCTCTTATCCATGATATGCTCAATAGTCTATCTCCCAGAACCCTCGGCGCCCTGATCGCCGCTGTTATTGTTTCACTCCTAGTGACTGGCTGTGGCCACACTTCTTCATCAGTCAGTGAGGCTGGGTTTAGCCCGTATTTGATTGGCGATCCGACACCAAGGACAGCGGTGGTCGCAGCTTATCGGCCAGAGATCGTAGCCTTGATTGCTGAGATTGAGCGCATGCCCGAAGGCCAGATTGACCAGGTTATCCAACGCAAAGGAGTGACCTACCATGTCGGTGAGGTATACGGAGAGCCCATTGTCCTCTTTGTGACTGGCATGAGCATTGCCAACGCAGCGATGACGACACAGATGGCCATCGATTATTTCCCGCTCGAGCGACTTCTCTATTCTGGTATCGCTGGAGCCATCAATCCGGAGCTCGACCTAGGCGACGTCGTGGTGCCTGAGCGTTGGTATTATCATGACGAGTCAGCCTATTTTAACCCATCTGATACGGAAGAGAGCGGCTATATTCTCGCTGACTATTACGCGGATAACTCGGGATTTTACAAAGACCTTCACGAGGGAGATCCGACGCAGCCCAACTATACAAATATCGGTATGATCTTTCCCGACGAGGTTTCCGTGATCAAAGAAGGTTGGGATCGGCCCCGACGCACGCCTTACTTTTCGGCAACGGACTCGCTTATTGCCTCCGCTCGGGAAGCGGTCGCTGGAATGCCAACACTTTATGTCGGTGATCGCCCTGCCCAATTGATGGTGGGCGGCAACGGGGTGACGGGAAGCGTATTTGTCGATAATGCTGAGTATCGTGAATGGACACGCGAAGTCTACACTGCGGAAGTTACGGAGATGGAGTCCGCCGCTGTGGGTCAGGTCTGTATGATCAATGAACTCCCTTGGGTTATCGTGCGCGGCGTGAGTGACTTGGCAGGGGGCCAAAAGGGTAAGAACGATGAGAATGTCTACGACGGCTTGGCTTCTGAACATGCAGCTAAGGTCCTGTTCGCTCTGCTAAAAGAGATTGCTGAAGATTGATGAGGTATCTGGCTCTGCTGTTGGTGTTTATCTCGGGCGTCAGGGCAAATGGTCCGCTGACTGTCTATGCTCCCCGTCCATTAGTGGCATGGATTACTCAAGCCGTCGGGAGCGACGCTGTTATCTTAGTGGATACGGCAGAGCGGTCTGAGTTAGCTCTCGCCTACCGAGAAGGTGATGCCCTCGAGGCTTTTGAAGGATCGGTTGTTTATCTGGCGGACGGCTTGCCTTTGGAGAACTTGGCGGAGCCGGATCGCATACCGATCGAGCCGCGGTGGTTGGGCTTCTTGCTTGTTGCAGTCAGCGAAGTCTTAGCGGAGGTGCGACCTGAACAGGCGGACTCCTTTTTCGATCAAGCAGGCTCAATTGCCAAAGAACTACGCTTGGGGACCTATCAAATCCGGCGCAGTCTTCGCGGGGTGGAGACTCCTGTGTTACTCTATCCGGGAATGAGTGCTGAATTGAGTGATGTTTTAACGCATCTGGGGATCGAATGGCAGACTGTAGAAGATGGCCTAAAACTCACACTTCCACCGATCGAGACTTGGGAGTCGATTTTGAGCCCTTACCAGTCGGTAGCCTCGGCGTTGCTCAAGCTACATCAGGGAGCACCAGATCCCCAATAAAAGTCACCCGCTCTTGCATATCTTGAAGGCATGAACGGACTTTACGGAACTCTTTCGCAAGGAGGTCGAAGGTATCACTCAATTGAAAGAGACCGGATAATTGATGATGCGACAGCCGCTCAAACTGGCTGATACCCATCTGGGCATAAACTTCTGGACTGGGAGCCGCTTTACGCTCTACGCGTTGTCTGAGATGAGCATCAAAGAGGCTAGTCACCATGAGAGATAGGTTTGCGACGCGCGCTCGGACGTAGAAACGGCGTTCACGTGGTGTCCGTTCAATATGCTCCATGGCTTCGCTGATGTAGAAGTAGGCTATATTTCTACCTAGGCCATGACGGTTGCGCCGCGACACATTGGCCAACGTGGTGAGTAAAGACGCCACGTAGTCGGCGGCATCGCGGTCATCAATTTTGGCATCTCTGAGTAAACGCCGCACGATAACATAAAAGTACAGCTGGGGTGAAACGGGGAGCACTTCCGAGATGGTGATGAGGCTCTCATACAGTGCCTCGTTGTCGAGGACCAGGTCGCGTGATTGATCATCGCCCAGAAGCTCTTGAAGGGCAGAGCTACTAGTGTCTCCCTGAGACAATACCTGGTCGATAAACTGCACATCGCAGGCAGTCAGCCGGTTACGGCAAAACGGGACCAAGACTTCCATACCCAAGACTTAGCATCGCTTATGCCATCGCGCCCCAGGTCAGTGTTCATCAGGGATTTGATGTGCCTTGAAGTATATGTGGTAGATTTTTCCGGTCTTAGTTGCCGCGATCGATTGCCATGGGCTGGCTCAAAGCTCAAGCCAAGCAATGGCTGTCGCCATCACTCTAATTACAGAACTCGAGCTAAACCAGTTTCCCACAGATTGGGTAACATCTTTCCGAGTTAGCTTAGGCTATCCGAAGTTGACTGCATGCATTCGTCTTATAAAAGTGTATGCATGGCTCAAGTAACAATCAGACGAGTGAAGGAAGCGTGGATAGCCGAAGCCAAGCGAAAAGCCCAGTTGCGTGGTGAGTCCATGAATCAAGTCCTCGTTGATGCTCTGCAGTCTGGATTGGGTTTAGCTGGAGAGGACAAAACAAACGGGCTTGAGCAGTTTTCAGGAAGTATCCCTGATAACTCTGAGGCCGAGACAGAGTATTGGGCGCGATTTTTGAGTGATGACTTGAAACAAGTTAATCCCGACGACTGGAAGTGAAGCTGTTTCTCGACACTAACGCCTACTCGGGATGGTTGCGCCAAGGGCTGTGGCATGAGCCGATTACACGTGCAGAGGAGGTGCTATTATCTCCCATCGTATTGGGCGAACTGCGGGATGGCTTCAAAGGAGGACGCCGCGCATCTGACAACGAAGCCAGACTCCTACAGTTTCTCAAGCATTCTTCTGTGACGCTTGTGCCGATAATGGAGTCTACCAGCGCGGTTTATGCGGAACTTAAACAACACTTACGTAAACAAGGCACTCCGATTCCTGAAAACGACATTTGGATCGCTGCGTCGACGATTGAACACGGCTGTGTATTAGCCACTGGTGATCAGCATTTTGAGTATTTGCCGCAGGTGCGCACCCTGGACGTTCGTGCGTTCTAATAGGTAAATGCCGTCGCGGTCAGGGAGAGACCAACGACACAGATAAATGCTCCGATGCCGCGTGTACGGCTTTTGCTGGTGTAGATCCAGTCGAGCCAATCACGCATCTTATAAGGCATGCCGCCGAGGTAGATCGCCAAGGCTATGCCGACATAGACCACTCCCGCCATGTAACGTCTTTGAGGAAAATCCCACTGCATGTAGGCAGCGTCGAGAAATACAAATGCCGCCAATAAGCCCAGGCCTGCTAACCCGCGCACAGCCAGGAAATCGGGGACGTAGATAAAGCTGAGTAATGCACCTACGCCAAAGACGATAAGAAGCTTATCCTTGTGGTTGCCGAAGTCTGCTTCGCCGAGCTGCGATACATGGAAGAGGAACCAAGCGGCGCTGATCGCGATCAGGACGTAAGCTGCAGACTTGTTTCGTGGAAAAGCCCGGGCGATTTTTTCGCTCGTAGCGTTTCCGAATAAAAAATGAGCTCCGAGTGCCAGCGTGAGCAGGCCGACGATGAGGTTGGCGAGGAAAAGTGACATGACGTGGGGTGCTAGACCGCAGCTACACGCAGCTGTGCCGCGTCTTCTATGCCTTCCAACACAAGATCACCCATCAGCGTACTCACTGAGGCCTCGTTGATACGCACTTCGACCAGTTCGCCAACTAGGCGCTCTGAACCGGTGAAGACGACTTTGCGGTGACCCCGTGTCCGTCCCATGTATTTACTTTCACCCTTGCGAGCTGGACCTTCCACAAGAATCTCCTGAGTGGTGCCGACGAGGCTTTGGTTATACTGTATCGATTGGTCTTCTAGGATATCGAGGAGCACTTTGAGGCGCGCTTCTTTCACCTCTTGAGGGACTTGGTCTCCGCGGTCGGCAGCATCGGTTCCTGTGCGTTTTGAATACTTAAACAAAAAGGCCATGGGAAAGCCGATTTCTTTAAAAAGTGATACTGTATCTTCGAACTCAGCGTCCGTTTCTCCGGGAAACCCGACGATGATGTCGGTAGAAAAGACCATCTGTGGTGCTGCAGTGCGCAGGTCTTCGATGATGCGCAGAAAACGCTCGCGGGTGTAGGTGCGCCGCATTTCCTTGAGAATCCGGTTATTGCCGCTCTGCATTGGGAAATGGATATATTCGCAGAGCTTGGGTAGATCGCGGTAGGCCTCGATGAGGTCTTTGCGGAAGCCCACTGGGTGCGGGGAGGTAAAGCGGATCCGCTCAATGCCATCGATGGCGTGAACGCGTTCGATGAGGCGCACAAACGGGCTTTTGCCGTTTTCCCTTCTTAAGAAATCCCGTCCGTAGAGATTTACGATCTGGCCGAGTAGGGTAATTTCTTTGGTGCCATTGGCCGCCAGTTCGCGCGCTTCTTCTACGATATCGTCCATGGGGCGACCACGCTCGCGGCCCCGCGTTTTGGGAACGATGCAATAGGCGCAGTTCATATTGCAGCCCTGCATAATGGAAACGAATGCGCTGATTTTGCGCTCCGTGCCGAGGTGGGCTCGAATGGTGTTTTGGGATCCGGTTTCTTCGTCGAGATCGACGATAGTATTTGGTTTGGGCCCGAGGCCTTGTTTCGAGCGTATGATGTTATCCAGGTGATCGGGGACCTGGTGAAATTTCTGCGTGCCGACGACCAGGTCGAGGTCGGGCAGGCTTTTCAACAACCCTTCGCCGCGGTTTTGAGCCATGCAACCCATGATCCCTAAAACATAGTCGGGTTTCTTTCGCTTATTGGCAGATAAGTGCCCCGCTTTCCCAATAGCTTTCTGCTCTGCCTGGTCGCGCACCGAACAAGTATTGAGCAGGACAACATCCGCTTGATGCTCTGTAGACACGATTGAATAGCCGCGATCTCTGAGCATCGCAGCCACTGCCTCGGAGTCACGCTCGTTCATCTGGCAGCCGTAAGTCTTGATATATACGCGGTTCATCGTGTGTTGGGAGTCGTAAGGAGATGAACGACAAGGGGATACTTGTCAATGACGACGGGCTTCCTGGTGATCCTATTGAATGAGTCGTGGCAAAGTGCTGGAGGGCGGCGCTTCGTCGCCGCCTTGAATTCCGGTTACGGCTATCCGCTAGTATAGTCTTAGCACGCTCTAATTCCGCGTCGGTGTGGGCGACGGAGCCGGCACGCTGTCGAAAAAGTCAAAATTGAAGTCGAAGAACGCCGAGAGCACGAACAGAACGACCGCGACGATCAGGCCCATGACGATGGCGGCAAGTAATCCCACAGGAATCATGATTAAGGACACCCAAAACGCCTTACCGACTCCTATCTGATGCCGCTGGTGGATGACGATAGACTGGATCACGAAAGCAATCGTCAAAGTAGCCAAAAGATAACCTGGCTCGCCCATCTGAGAGGGGTCTTGTACTGAGACAGCTTGAAGCACGGTCGACGCGATCAGATTGATAACCGATGCAATGAGCATCGTCAGGAAGGCATTCCCGAATCCAAGTCGTTCCTTAATCGCGAATTTGTAAGCAATGCGGAATATGATGGTAGAGAACAGGCATCCCAGCACGCCCCAGATGAGTAGGGTGGCAAAATTGATGAGCATAGTTTCCATTATTGAAGCTTAGAAATGGCGGGTGGCCGCTGGGGACGTCAATGCCTCAAGCGCCGATGTCTGATTTACCGCCGGTCTTCCTGACGACCTCAATGCCCGTGATGCGCATGTCTTGGCTCAGCGCTTTGCACATATCATAGACTGTTAGAGCTGCGGCGGATACTGCGGTGAGCGCCTCCATTTCAACTCCGGTTTTTCCGCTGAGTTTAACGGTCGACTCGATACGAATGCGACTCTGGTCTGGCTCGGGACGGATGCATATTTTGATGCTTTCGAGCAGCAAGGGATGGCAGAAAGGGATCCAGTCTGCCGTGCGTTTGGCCGCCTGGGTGCCGGCGATGATCGCTGTCTGAAATACCGGACCTTTTTTGGTCGTAATATCCCCATCGCGTAGTTGGTTCATCACCACGGCGGGCACCTCAATGTATCCTATAGCTGTGGCCGTGCGTTCAGTGACGGCCTTTCCAGAGACATCCACCATCGTAGGCTGATTGGAGGCGGGGTCGATATGTGAAAAATCAGGGCTCATGGTCATCAAACTCTAGGTCTCCCGCAAAGAGGCAAAGATACAAAGCAATTTATTAGGATTTGTTGTATTACAAAGAGCCTTGAAGGCCGGCGCTTCGTCGCCGCCGGAGCAGTTGCTGAAACACAGAATGCCTCAGATTGAATATAAACACTCAAAGATGATTAGAGAATCGACGTAGTGTAGGGTGATCGCGAGAGCGATTGCCAACGGGTGCTCAGATCCCAAGGTCAGGCAACGGCTATCGCCGTCATCCTACGGGTAGGGCCGCAGCGCCGAGTCTGTCGATTACGGCGAACCGTCCTTTCCGTTCCATATATCCCAGAATAGCCTCAAGCTAAGGCTGTCTACCTCCTTGTGCAATCCAAGAACCACAGACGCAGCGATACCTCCGTAACCACGAAATGCTCCGCATTCTGGAATCTGCGTCCTGCCGCTGATGGGAATACTGCATTTTGATTTGATGCACCGATCTCCCAAGTCGCATCGGGCAGCCAAGCAAAGCGAGTCTAAGCAGCTAGGGAAATCCATTTTAGATTGAAAACCAATCGTTTGCTCAAGCACAGAGAATGGAGCCTCCCGCTTCATCTTATTAAAGACTCTACGGCCTGAACGCTAGATTTGGACATACAGTCAAAATCTTTTTATCGAAGGTATACAGTTTTAGGCCCAAATCTTCAGCCAGGCAGACATATTGACTGTCATACGCCGAACACCCGGTTCGTCGGGAGGTGGAAAGCACTCGTTGAGCAGGAAGATTATAACTCTGCCCCTCCATCATTTCACAAGCTAGATTCAGGGTTTGGTCCGCGACCTCAGAAGACACCACTCCTTGCCGCTCCGAATTAGATAAAACACTCAGAAATTCATCGAGCCATAAACGCGGTGCGATCCAATCCGATTCGCTTTCACGCAGTTTCACGACTGCATCCGTTTGATCTCCCTCGATGAGCAGATATGCGATAACGTTTGTATCGACGACGATCATGAACGCCCGTCTTTGATAGCGTTCTGTAAAAACTCTTGGCTTATCGGAACTCGATTTCTTTCTCGGTTCAGCCGGATCCGATGCAAAAGATCCGCATCATTTGTTTTTTGAGGGGATGTCGCTGCGGCTAATAAATGAATGATTTGGCGGTTCAAGCTGCGTCCATTTATCTCTGCCATATTTTTTAATCTTTTGTGTAAATCAGCAGGAAGCTCTTTGAGTGTTATGTGCATGGTTCCAAAAAGGTTCCAAAGTGGATTTATGTCAACGGGCTCTTGCTATCAGACTGGGAAATGGGTTAAATAGAAAAAGCTTTCTGCGGGTTTCTGCGCATTCTACTGGCTATTCAATTCGTATAGTTTTTTGAACATGAGTGCCCAAGGCAATCGCTCTCGCGATCACCCTACGGATTGTCAAAAACTGCAGCCCCTTTTGAAGCATGAGAGCCGGTTCGGCTAGCGGCTCTACAGCTGGACGCTCGCCTTGTTTGTTGAGATAAACGACAGCGATTATGGGTGCCGGCTCACCTAGGAAACGGGCATCTGCGTCGCGGTAGCGTGCCGACATCCGCTTGATATTGTCGCGCTCAGGCAGAGTAACTTTCCCCGCCACACCCCCGGTCTGTGCACCCAGAAGAGATCCAAGAAAAAGGCTGAGACACACGCTTAGGCAGCGGAGCATCATTTTGTTAAAACAGCAAAATGGCTCAGATTGAAGGACGGAATCGACAGTTTGGTTGATCCTCTGGCTTGATTCTTCACCCAAGCTGTTTCCAGTCGCTGTATGATCCGTTCATCGCTTTCCCTCTTCCTCGCTATGTCTCTGGCCGTCACCGGTTGCAAAACAGTGCCCGAGCCATCTCCCGAACTTACGCCGGTTGTCATGCAGTTCGATTGGATTTTCAATGCCCAGTTTGCGGGCATCTATCAAGCCATCGAGCAGGGTTATTATGGAGACGCTGGCATTGAAGTGCAGATGCGTGCCGGTGTTACTCAGGCCGACACCGTTCCTTCGACCTTGGCCGAGCCGCTCATTAGTCTCGGCTGCTCTGAGCTCAACGTCCTCTTGGCCGATGTGGCTGCGGGTCAGCCTGCCGTCGCGCTGGGGACCATGTTCCAGGACAGCCCCATGGGTTGGATGTATTTAAAAGATGGCCCCGTCGCCGCCTTCACCGATCTCCCTAAAGTGCGCGTCGGCATTCATCCGGATGGAGCGCGCATCTTGAACGAACTGCTTATTGCCGCAGGAGAGGACATATCAAATTTTGAGACCTTCGAGGCGTCCTACGACCCCAGTCAGCTTTTCGACGGTAGCGCTGACGCCCTGCAGTGCTACTACATCGACGAGTTTGTGAAGCTAGAGCAGATGGTGGGAGACAACGCCGGGGTATTTCTGGCAAAAGACCAAGGCTACCGCGCCTACTCACAAGTCATGTTCACCCATCGTGACACTATCGAATACCATCCCGAGCTCGTATCCGCCTTCCTCAAAGCAACCCGCGATGGCTGGGCCTACGCGCTGGCTAACCCCGAAGAAACGGTCGACCTCATCATCGAAAAATACAACCCCGAGCTCGACCGTGCCTACCAGATAAGGTCCCTCCAAAAGATCACCGAGCTCATGATCCCGGAAGGCGGCTATCTATTCGAGCCCATGGATCCGACGGTCGTCGAAACCGTCCTCGCCGGCCTCAGCGAGAGCGGCCAGATCGACGCCGAAGTCGATATGGAGACCTTACTCCAGCAACAGTTCCTACCCAGCCCCTAAGCCTTGGGGCCTGTAGCGTAAGAACAGGCTGCCTTTGAATTGGGGCATAGCAATGCAACCCCCCTTTCGGTGGCGGCGAAGCGGTGTGATTTCGACTGACGTCAAAAACAGCCTCTCTTTGCGAAGTATATGATGACAGTGATCCTCGCTGTGGCTTGATCTTACCTCTGGTATTCGGCCCCCTCGGCGAGGCGGCCCCACCCGATGTCGTTTCAGGTAGGGCGTTTTCGCCGAAAGCGCCGGGCCGTCAACTACCAGACTCTCTAAGGAAAACATGCAGCCGAAAAGATGTATCTTACCGATAGAAGTTCTCACGAACACAGGCTGCTGACATCGATCGAAATCACACCCGCAGCGAAGCGCCGCCCTCCATCGCCCTCAATGATTGGAGGGGCACGCTTTGACGTGACCCATAACCTCGGCAAGGTCAGACAATCCAAGCCACCGAATTGGTGCAAAATGCTTCCGGTAGCAAAGGTTTCACGCAAGGGAGCAATACGGATACTGGGCTTTGCGATGAGGTATGATGCGACGCGCAGCGCTGCTCAGAAGAAAACCCTCGCCTCCGCTCACCATCGTTCTAGCCTTTTCCAATATCACGCACATGAAATTACACAATCCATTGATAAATAGATGTTTGTATATTAATATATGGACGTGGTGCTTGCCCGAGAAACGGTGATATGACGACGATTCGTTGATATAATATTAACTGTTGGCAGAAGAAATGAAAGCTAGGTTGATCAGCACAATCATCAGCGTTTTGGCCATCGGACATCTCGTAGCTTCCAGTAGCTACGAGGAAATGATGAAAGAACACCAAGATGGATTCAAAAGACTTCCTCAGTTCACTAAAGCTGCCAAACAGTTTGAGCATCTTGAGCTTATCGAAGGGTTACCCCATCCGAGCTGGGAGCGCGAGAAATTAAAGGAAGAGATCAAAGAGAAAGAAACCTTCAAGCTACATGGTTTCAGTTTTTACGAACGCCCCCTAAAAATCACTCCAGATGACGAAAAGAAGCTGAGAGACATAATCTCAAACAAAAAACATACCAAGTCTTCGGAGGATTGAAGCTCTGCGGGGGATTCCACCCCGACTATTGTGTGAAAGTCCAAAGTAAGGGAGAAACCATATACTATTTTGTATGCTTTGGATGTCATGAGATGAAAGCCTACGCAGGTAAGATAGAACTTTATGCAGATTTGACCGACGAAGGATATGACGCATTACGAGAACTCCTCACACCATATGTAGACCAAAGACCAGCACTAGAGCTTCCTCCCCCTCCACCACCACCTGAAGAATTCAACAATGCCAACCAGACGGAGTGATCAACGTCGCTAGCGCGCCGTCGATCATCCTTCGCGTTAGGAGACTTAAATATATGAAAAAATTTATAATCTTAATTTTCTTTAGTTGCTCAGTCTTTGGTATTCCTGATCCAATTCCAAAGCCTCATTGTTCCATAAGTGAAGCCCTTAAAGCAACAATCGAAAATTTTCATAAAAGTAAAGTAAGAGAAGATAAAACTAAAAATACTTTTCCTAGAGAAGTAAAATATATAGAAATGAAACTGAACAAAAATGCTCCAAAACAATGGGGCTGGAAAATTTTGCTGATCACTGATTTTGACACATCACAGTCTCAAACTTACTTTGTCGCAAAAGACATGAAAATCACACTTATAGACATAACCGACTAAACTCCTAACCAACGGATCAACCTAATAGCGTCCATTCGCTTCACTCCTTCCAGCTATAGGTTATCCTGAACGTTCTGTAGAAAAAATGAATCTCTTCAAAACAGACATCCAAAAGACCACACAGCTTATCGAAAAGGCTATCGAAAAACGGGTATCAAAAGAAATAGAAGAGAAGCATTGGGTCACACATTACGGAGCAAACGATATACACCCCAAGCACCTTGTTTATTGGATTTGCGTGCAGAGCGATGAGCAGAAGGAGCGACTTGAGCGCGAATCAGCTCTAAACAAAGAACTAAGAGAATTGCTTACCAAATATAACTATCCAATATCTGGAAGAAATGAGGTTTCTATCGGCTTTGAATCCCAAGAGACTGTTGATAGAGAATCATCTGGAAACTGGTGGCACCATTGGAAATAACAAAGGGCAGAACCAGAATGAATGAGAAGGCGGCACAGAATCTGATCCCTTCTCGTCATGGAAAACGCTAACAAAGACACCTACACCCTCGGCCTCGATCTTGGAAACGCTACGCATGCCCTATGCGTTTTGAATTTCGCCGGAGATATCGTCAGAGAACACAATAGCCAACAATAAAGAAGCTCTCTCCTGCCTATCAACGCACTATCCCAGTTCCACCATAGTCTTGGAAGCGGGGGCACACGAGGCACTCCGGCGCCGGCGAAGCGCCGCCCTCGTGTGCCCGGCATGGGCATGAACTAATCATATGAAACGAAATGATCGGAAACACAGACAGTAACCGTAGTGAAAGGCAAGGTGGACGCCGTGAGGCCAAGCTGAAAGAAGCCTGTAGCAAAGACACGACCGTAGGAACACGAACGGATAGTGAGGCAGGGTGCGAGCGATGAGCGTGCGAGGAAACGCAAAATCCAACCGTCTGCGAAAGGCGCACCATGTAGAATCCGGCGGCACGGGTCGAAAGTTCATGCACCTTACCCGGGGAGATCTGTGCTGTGGCTTACGCCACAGCGCAGAAGTCAGCAGAGGTCGTAGTAGTGATGATGCCCTTGGAAACTTGGGCGGAGCGAAGGACCGAAGAAACAGCAACGCAACATCGACACATCGTCTATCTGTATGGGCGTGTAGACAAACGAAACCTGTAACCAGTCAAGTGGCCCTGCAATATCGGCAAGTTCCACTCA
>JABSRG010000043.1 GCA_013215165.1 Opitutales bacterium
GATGGCGGTGTGCACTTGTATAATTCAAATCCGATGGTGCATTCCGTGGATCGTTTTGTTCTCAGAGGAGGGCGACAGACTATTACTTTAGGTAACCCACGGGGTGGTATATTTGTGGAGTTGGTGATACGCACTACCGAGGTTGCGGATTTGTCGGTGCATAGCATCCGCATGCTGTCACGCCAGGTGCTTTTGAATGAGGCTCGGGTGGCGCAATTTTCTTCCGGCGATGCTGACTTTGATTGGGCATGGGACAAAAGCCTTCACACCCTGGAATCGGGAACAGATGATGCCTACTCAGACTGCCCATGGCGGGAGCGCGGCACTTATATCGGAGATTGCTTGGTCAATCTGCATTTACACGAGCAGGTTTCAGCGGATTTTTCTTTGGCCCGGCGCACATTTCAAATGTTTGGTGAAGGACAACATGAGGACGGAGAGTTGAAAGGTACGTTACCCTCGGTTGTTCCAGCCTGGCTTCGTGACGGCCATGAAGATTTTACGTTCATTTGGGTCATTGGACTCAGGGACTATTGGACGCATACTGGGGACCTCAGTTTGGTCGAGGAAATGTGGGACCGTGTGTTGAGACTCTGGGAGAGCCCAGCTTGGTTGATGAATTCAAAGGGGTTGCTCGATCTTAGTGCAGGGCGCCACTCCAGATGTTTCATCGAT
This sequence comes from Opitutales bacterium, assembly GCA_013215165.1. Taxonomy (NCBI): domain Bacteria; kingdom Pseudomonadati; phylum Verrucomicrobiota; class Opitutia; order Opitutales; species Opitutales bacterium. The sequence continues at coordinate 676 of JABSRG010000043.1, forward strand.
TGGGGGAAAGATGGAAAACAAAAGGAGGGTAAGAGTCATTTGCCGGCTAATATGTTTCGCTTGGAAGCATTAAAGGCGACCGCTCAGATGGCAGCGTTACTACAAAAGCATGATCTTGCCGAACTTTACGCTGACCAAGCCAAGGCTGCTTCGGAAACCCTGCTACGCGTGCTTTGGAACGAGGAATTAGGCAGGTTCAATCAGGCTGAAAACGACGCTAGCTTGCCCATTCATGGAAATGTGCTGGCTCTCTCCTTTGGCTTGGGTGATTGCGAGCGTATTCTAGAGTTTTTGGAACCGCATCTTCGTTCAAACTTTGAGCGTGGTATTGAAGACGAGAAGCCTTACTTAGAGCTGTATTTTCAAAGCTACCTCTACCCTGCACTTGCGAAGATGGGGCGCACTGATTTAGCGGAATTGATGATCAGTCACCACTACGGTTTTCTGCGCAGCTTGGATAAGCCCACCTTGAACGAATGCTTTGGGCGTGCCCACAGAGGGGTAGGCAGTTGCTGTCATAGTTGGAGTGGGGCTGCTGGGGTGTATATTCATCGTTTTATTATCGGCCTCAGGCTTGTGGAAGCGGGTAGGCCTAATCATCTGATTCTGGATCCAAAAACCACAGCCATTGATTCAATATCGGCGGTGCTCCCCCGTCAGGACGGTGAAATTCGTATTGAGTGGAAGCGTAATGCAGAAGGTATCATTGAAGCGAAAGTCGAGAAGCCATCGTCTGTGACGATTGAGTTTGCGGATGGAGTGGTTGATGCAGGCGCTTTGATCGATAGCTGAAGTTTCTTCCTATTAACCAGCTGAGGGAAGCTCCAGGCTCCCGCTAGTGTCACTGAGCGAGATGTAGCCCGGGCGTCCGAGCTATTTGCAAAGCGGCGCGTTGTTTGCTCATTATATGGCATGAATCTGACTCAAGTGAGGGAATATACCCGAATGCAGCCGGACACTAAACTGCGATCTGGTGACCAATTTCTTTCGGGTGGCACCTGGCTGTTTTCTGCTCCCCATCCGGAAGCGTTGCGTTTAGTGGATTTAACTGATGACGCTGCTGAGCCGAGTTGGGAAGAAGGGTCTGGGTTGGCTTTGCCCGCTGCCCTGAGGTTGGGGAACTTGAGTCGTTGGGCTGCGGCAAGTGACCTTGAAGCAGCTGGACTGTTTGTCGCAGGAATCAATGGGTTATCCTCTTCGTGGAAGATCATTGAGCGTTCTACAGTGGGAGGAAATATTGGTCTTTCTTTGGCAAAAGGTGCGATGACGCCCCTGTGCCTCGCATTGGATGGTATTTATGAATTGGAGGGTCCTGATGAAGCAAAGCGCGTGGTGTCGGCAGAGAATTTTCAGACGGGAAGTATGTGTAATGTGCTCATGCCACAAGAGTATGTGAGGCGTGTGCTCATACCTGCTTCGGCAATGCATCAAGCATGGGCTTTGGAACGGATTACCATGACTGCCGGGAGTCATGTAGCCACTAATGTGATTGGCACTTGGGATCCATCAACGGGCCAATTCAGTCTCACGATTTCAGCAGTCTTAACCTTTCCGGTGCGCATAGATTTCTCGACTCCACCCGCAGACATTAAGTCTATTCATGATGCCATAGACGCACGCCTTCAGGGTAATGATTACATGGATGATCAACATGGTTCGGCACCTTATCGTCATGCCATGGCACGTTATCTTGCAGAGCGTGTGCTCGCGAAATTATCACCACGATGGAACTAGGTCTAAACGGTAAGCAGGTCACTTTTGCACCGCGTCCTGGCCAGTCTCTTTTGTCTGTTCTTAGGGAGCATGGTATCACGGGACCCCGTAAGGGTTGTGACGCTGGGGACTGTGGCTGTTGTACGGTATTACTTAACGGTGAGGCGGTTCAGAGCTGCATCACCCCTGCCCGCCAGTGTGAAGATGGTGATATCGCAACCGTTGAATCGCTTGCCCAAGGCAAAGTTCTCTCATCGATCCAGGAACATTTTTTAAACGCGCAAGGTTTTCAGTGCGGCTATTGCACCGCTGGCTTCGTGACCACTCTGTCCGCTGAGAACCTACCCGATCACCTGGATGAACAGTCGATGCTCAAGGGTAATTATTGCCGTTGCACGGGTTATGGATCGATTCGCGATGCGTTAGCGGGGACCTGTAATATCGAAATAGACACGCCGGGACAATCTGTGGGTAAATCTTTGCCGAGTCACTACGGCAAAGAAATCCTGACCGGAAAGCCTGCCTTTACCTCCGACTTCCTAGAGCCGGGAACGGTTTTCATCAAAATGCTCCGCTCGCCGCATGCGCACGCCCGAATTATTGACATCGATGCTCGAGCTGCGCTGAAGATGGATGGAGTGGTTGCGGTCTTCACTCATAAGGATGTGCCCAAGACCTATTATTCAACGGCCTGTCATCCCTCTCCCGCGAAAGATCCCTTAGATACACGTATGCTAGACGACGTAGTACGCTATGTTGGTCAGCGTGTGGCTGCTGTAGTGGCCGAGAATGAGGACACCGCGGCAGAAGCACTCAAGCGAATCGAAGTAAGTTATGAGGTCTTGCCACATGTGTTGACTGCAAAAGAGGCGCTCGAAGCTAGGGCGCCAAAGGTGCATCCCGAACAAGGGAAAGCTAAGATCTTTGATGCATCGTCGAATTTAGCGGCGCAGCTTGAAGATGAACGAGGAGATTTTGATTATGCCTTCAACTCGGCGAAGCACCAGATTTCGCTCACTGTAACGACTCCGCGCCAACAACATACTCATTTGGAGCCCCATGTTGCTACCGCGTGGGTGGATGAGGACGATGTCCTAAATGTTCGCTCGAGCACGCAGGTCCCCTTCTTGGCCCGAGAGACGCTCAGTAGACTTTTGGAATTACCGGAAGAAAAAATCCGCGTGTTTAAGCCACGAGTCGGGGGAGGTTTTGGAAACAAGCAGGAAGTGCAGGCTGAAGACATGGTAGCTTTTGCTGCATTGAAACTGGGCCGGACGGTGCATTGGGAGTATACGCGTGAAGAGGAGTTTGTAGCATCTTCTACGCGGCATGCCACGGAGATAACTATTCGTGCTGGAGCGGATGCAGATGGAAAACTGGTGGCGCTTTCGATGGATTATCTCGCCAACACAGGAGCCTATGGAAACCACTCCATGGACATCCTCTATTGTTCCTCATTTGAAGCCCTTGCTGCTTACCGATGTCCGAATAAAAAACTGCTGGGCCGTTCGGTCTACACCCATACCGTTCCGGGCGGTGCTTTCCGAGGCTATGGTGGTACCCAGGCGACTTTCGCAGTAGAGAGTGCCTTACATGATTTAGCTGAATTGGGTGGCTGGGATCCGGAAACCTTTGTTTGTCAAAACCTGGTTCGGCCCGGCGACCCGCTGAATATTGGGAATGAGGACGCTCCGCATCACGCTATCGGTAGCTACGGCGTTGACGCGTGCATGGAGTGGGTCCAGGGCCAGCTCGAAAAGCCCGAAAGACCCGCAGATCTTGGGCCTGAATGGAAGACTGGAAAGGGCACTGCAGTGGCCATGCTTGCATCGGGTATTGCAGTCACTCATGAGTCGCGAGCTCGAGTGAGCTTCCATCCCAACACAGGGCGTTTTACCCTGTTTGTGGGTACTGCCGATATCGGAACAGGCTCCGATACTTCATTGCGGCAAATCGCCGCAGATGTGTTGGACACACAGGTCTGTATGATCGATCTCGTCGCTGCAGACACATCCCAAACCCCCTACGACGGCGGAGCCTATGCTTCTTGTACGATTTTCATCGCGGGAAATGCTGTAAAACGTGCTGCTGAAGATCTTAAATCTAAATTGATCAAAGGGTCTGACCAGGTCTTGGAGGGTTCAGGAAGCTATCGGGCGGACCCGGTGCCCATGTCGTTTGCTGTGAATGGGGTGCATCTGGCGGTAAACGAGATAACGGGGCATATTAAGCTCCTCGATATCTTCCAGGCGGTCGATATCGGTCAGCGTATTAATCCCCAATTCTGCAAAGGGCAGGTAGAGGGCGCGACGGCCCAGGCTATAGGTTTGTGCCAATTCGAAGAGCTACTTGTCTTAGAAGACGGTCGAATCAGGAATGCCGCGTTGCGGGATTATCGCATCCCTCAAATCGGTGATGTGCCGCCTGTTCAAACACACTTTGTTGAGCGCCCCGACCCCTATGGGCCACATGGGGCGAAGGCAGTCGGTGAATTGACGATCAATTCTTTCCCGCCAGCCTTCGGTAACGCCGTGAAACATGCACTCGGTCGACGGTTCACGAGTCTACCGATGACCCCGTCTAAGGTGTGGGAAACGCTGCATGGAGCTGACTTTGATGCCGAGGCTTTGCACATTGAGCCTGCTCCGGGCGTGAATCACTGATTCCCAGAGTCAAATTTTCTCTTAACCCGAGCTAAATGCTGCGTATATAGACGAGAGTATCCCTCTCTGGCGCTCGCCATTTGATTAATTTATGAAAACTACCCGTCTTACACATACTCTGGCAACGGCATCGGTCTTTGCTTCGTCTCTTTTAATCGCACAATCGGGTGCCGAGTCGGAATCGCTTTTCGACTCGGTTGCTGAAGAACTTCGAACGGGGGGATCCGTGTTCGTCTACATGGATATGGAGGGAGTCGTCGATACTGTCGGAGACTGGACGACGACTTTTTATCAAAAACTCTCAGCGTCAGACCCGGCGCAGTATCCACCTATCCCCATCGATTTCAAATCCCAGCTTCGGACGCTTGGGTTGGGACAATTGAAAGCTTACGGGTTAAGCTACGGCCAGGGGGAAGATGGTATCTATGAAAACCGCTCGCTCTTGCTGACCGAGGGAGAGCCCAGTGGATTGCTTTCAATCTACGGAAGTGAGAATACGAGCTTCGATATTGTGGATATTGCTCCGGCAGACAGTGATCTGGTGTTTGACATGCAGCTGGATATTGGTGCCGTTGAAACCACAGTCCGCGACATTGCCGCAAGTATCATGGGGCCAATGGGACCTGGTTTAATTGATGCGACGCTCATGAACCCCATGACGCCTTCTGGGTTGACTGGAAAAGACATCATAGCGGCGCTGTCTACGCGCTTTTCTGGTTTTGTGGATTTTGGAAACCTTGAAGCCGTCGAGAATGGTATGGAAAACCTGCAAGAGTTGAATGCCTCGGCATACATCAAAATAGTCGGGGCAGCCAACACGCTGGAAGCAATTGCAGGTCTCGTAGGCGCGGAAATCACCCCGTCTGACGAGCCAGGTATCGCCCAAGTTGTGACACTCGATATGCTGGAAATGATGCTGGGTAAGCCATTTTACTTGTTCAGCGCCGATGCAGGAAATTTGATTTTCGCAGAGAGCCTAGCCGAGCCGAAGTCCTCCACGACAAGCGTCAGTGGTCTAGATTCATTTAAGAAGCTCGCCGAGGGGCTCCCTGAAGAAGGCTCAATGTTTGTATATTACAGCGAAAAACTTGAACAGGCTCAGGCAATTCAAGCGAAAATGATGGCCTCAGGCTCAGATAATCCCGTGATCCAGGAGCTGTTCCGTCTAGTGGATACCCAGTCAGGTAGTGGTGCGGCGGTAGTAGAGATCCGCGATGACGGCATCTACTCTGTAAGTCGGTCCACAAACTCCCTCGGTCAGCAGCTCGTAGTCACCATGGCTACGGCAATGGCTCCTGCACTCGTTAGTAATAATGCCATAGCTGATATGGCCTCAGGTAAGGCTATCGAAAACAACCTGAGGATGATCCTTGCCGCAGGGAATCAGTATATGCTCGAGAATGGTACTGATACAGCGACCTATCAGCAGATACTCGATGGAACCTATTTTGAGCCTATTGAATCCGTCCGTGGAGAGACCTATGATGATATCGTTGTCGATAGTGGTGGGGGAATCCTTGTGGTGATCACGGAAGATGGTGAGGTGATTTCATTGGAATACTAGGATCTAAAGGAGATCACAGCCACCCCATAGGGTTTCGACATTTCACTGAACTTCTAACTTCTTATGTCTTCGAGAATTAGAGGGCTCTCTGGTGCTGTAAAATTCGATTCTCTAGCGGTTGAACGCTTTGCCATTCCAATGTGAGGCTGGAACGTCGTAGCGCCATGCTGTTTGCTGATGAGTCATTTTTTCTTTCGTCGAACGCTGAGGTCAATGACGCTGATGGAAGTCTTTTCTCGCTTGGAACCAAAACCTTTCTCCCATGCCCTAATCGCCAATCACGCCAGAAACATCTGCGTTTAGTGCATCGGCTTCTTGTTCGCCCTGCTTTCGAGAGTATCAATAATCCATGAATTCAGACTCTTCCTGTCTTTCTTAGACTGTATATAGATCTGCCTGTGCAAATCGGGGTCGAGACGTAGTGTAAGCTTACCCGAAAAAGGCTTCTCTGGCTCGTCGCCACGTTCTGCACAAAAATCAAGATAATCATCAACAGAATCTTGAAACTCTTTTTTGAGCCCTTCGACGCTATCTGCTTGAAATGTAATAACATCCCTAAGATCGATTACTTCCCCATGAAAGATCTCGGCTTCGTCATCAAAAGTCACCGATCCTGTATATCCCTTATATTCCATGTTCAACTCCTGCTGACTCTAGATAATTTCTGACCGACTTAACCGCCCCTTTATCGGTCTCTTTCTGTGGATGGGGCCGATGAAACACAGCACGCACTCCATTCAAATAAATTCGTACCCGAGACCCCCGCCCTTCTGTAACCTCTGCACCTAGGGCCTTCATCATGGATTCGACATCTTTACAAGGAATGTCAGATCGTTCGGGTCTCTCGAAAATCTTCTGGATCGTAGCTTTGTGCCTTCGATTCACAAATTAAATGGTGGCACATAAAGACACCATGTCAAGCTTTCCGGCGAACGATGAGATGCCTTGACGGCGGCTTTAGCCGACATCGGGGCCACCGGCTGGATATAGGTGGCCGCTGGCGTGGGATTCGGTGAAGGAGGGGTGGAGCGGATAGATGATCGAGCCGCGGAAGGCGCAGAAAGGATGCGGAAACAGTTTCTTTGCGGGGGTGTTGGGAAGATGCTCTTCTACCACGCACGAAACACGGATTTGGTTGAGAAACACTTACTTTCGTGGGCTGATTCCCGGGACAATATTTCGTCGATTACGAAAAATACGGAGAAGAAAAACTCTGCGTTAAGACGAACTGATTCTGCTGTAAAGAGGCTATTCTCTCTTATCCCATATCGTAGAGTGTAGCCGACGCCTAGGCGCAGCCTAGGTGTTGGCTATCACGACTGGTTGGCTGTTTATTCGCCGTAGTGGGTCCACATTCGGACAATCTTCACTATTTTTTCTTCTTCGTAAACTTGGTAGACGATTCTGTGCTGAATGTTGATTCGTCGAGAATACGCCCCCTGCAAATCTCCAACCAGTGCTTCGTATTCCGGTGGTTTTTGGAATGGGTCTTTCTTCAGGATATCGAGCAGATCAATCGCTTTCTGTTTTAGGTTATTCCGAGAAATTTTCTTTGCGTCTTTTTGAGCCTGCTTGGTGTATACGAGCTTATATTCTACCATTCGATTGAATCGCTACATTCTTCTATGTTCTTTTTCATTCCCTTTTTGATGGAGTCGACCATGCCTGGAATTGTGCTTAGATGAATGGTCTCGGAAATCGCTCTCCAGTCGTCTTCTGATACCAAGACTGCATTACCTCGCTTGCCTGTGATTTGTATTGGAATGTGGGATTCATTCGCTTCGTCGATCAGGCTGTAGAGATTATTCCTTGCACTGGTTGCTGTAATAGTAGTCATAGAATGGAACGTGCGCAAAAGCGTGCGTGTGTCAATTTTTCTTTTAGCCAACGGTGAGGTGCTCCGATGGCGGCGTTAGTCGACATTGGGGTCACCGGCTGGATATGGGTGGCCGGTGGCGTGAGATTGGGTGAAGGAGTGGTGTGTCATGTCGCTTACTGTTGGAACTTCAGCAGAGTCAGGTTTCGACTGATATCCGGCGGGGAAATACAGGCCTTTTCTCCGTGCCTTGGCGCCTCCGTGAGAGATTTTTGGCGACGGATCGGTCGGAGCGATAGATGATCGAGCTGCGGAATGCGCAGAAAGGACGCGGAAACAGTTTCTTTGCGCCTTGAGCGAGCGGGTGTTGGAAGATGCTCTTTTACCACGGATGAAACACGGATGTGGGTGAGAAACACTTACTTTCGTGGGCTGATTCTTGGGACAATATTTCGTCGGATGCGGAAAAAATATACTCTGCGTTAAGACGAACTGATTCTGCTGGAAAGAGGCTATTCTCTTTGACCCCATATCCAGCCGGTGGCGTGGGCATTGAATTATAAATTCGGTACTACACAGCAAACCGGAGACACAATTTACATACTCGGCACCCGAGCGATTTGCAATCCTTTCGCGCGCAAGAAACCTATAATCTCCTCCGAGTGCATCACCCACAAATCTCCTGGGTCGATACTTAAGGTCTGGCCATCTTGATAAGATAAAACCCACAACTCGTAGTCTCTCCCTTTCCGATCCTTTGCGGTCGTTACTGCAATCGACGAAACCTCAGAATAATCAAAACCTTTCACCGTTCGCGAAAACCAAAAGCCGGTACTCTGATACAATGATTCTTCATTTAATTCTACCTTGTCGATAGCTATTGAAGGAGCAAAGATTCCCGCCGAGAGAACGCATATCGCTAATGCGACAATTGAAACTCGCGAAGGAAATCTCTTTCGTGCAAGATATACACCTATCGTTCCAGATAAGAGCGCTACCGCGATCGGAATCGTAACGATATAGAACGGAAATGTATAGATCATACTTTCTGCAGAACGTAGAGAGTAGCCGCATCTAGGCGCAGCCTAGGTGTTGGCTATCTCGACTGGTTAGGTCGTTCTTTCTTGGTTGTTTAATTGCCAACTAGCTCAAATGAGTCCTGAGGTAGAAATTCTAGCCCGGATTTTGCATAAAAAAGTATCGTGAATTACGATTAAATCACTGAAATTCAGTGAATAACAAAACAAAAACAACCACAACCTACGATGACAAAAGGTAAACAGCTCGAACTTCCTGGCACAAGAGTCAAAGGACGCAAAATTTCACTCGATTTCCAGAGTGCAGACGTCACCTCAGATGCAGGATTTATGCTCCTGCGCTCTGCTGAGGAGCGCATCGGGATCTTTTCCCGTGTCGAAGGCGGTATCGTGGATAAACGACAACCCAGTAAGCTGATCCACAAAGCTTCTACTATGATGCGTCAACGAGTCATGGTACGAAGACCTTAACGATGCAGACACTCTCAGGTATGATCCCCTGCACCAGTCCTCGGCCAACACAGATACACAGATGGCCAGCACTGCAACCCTCTGCCGATTCGAGCAACAGCAAGACCATTCTACCGCATGGGCCGTCAATGCTGCCCTCGTAGACACCTTCATTGCGCGTCAGAAAGAGCGTCATCGAGACACTGTTCCTAAAGAGCTTATCCTCGACTTCGATGCCACCGACGACCCCGTCCACGGCGAGCAACAGGGCCGCTTTTTCCATGGCTACTATGGCCACTATTGCTTCCTTCCTCTGTATGTCTTCTGCGGTGAGCACCTACTCTGCGCCTACCTTCGGCAAGCTAATCAGGATGCCGCAACGCATTCAGCAGCCATCCTCAAATTGCTTGCTCAACGTTTACGTCAAGAATGGCCAAACGTGCGCATCATCTTCCGTGCTGACAGCGGCTTTTGCCGCGAGCGTAACGATGTCGACTATGTCGTCGGATTGGCTAAAAATCCCGCCCTCTTCCGAGAGGCCGCATTATATATGGAGTGGGCCGAGGCTAAAGCACTCCATAATAAAACTAAGGAGCGCATATACGGAGGTGTTATTTATGGAGCCGCCACCTGGAGCTGTAAGCGACATGTCATCGTTAAAGCAGAGCATGGCCCCCAAGGTTCCAACCCCCGCTTCGTTGTGAGCAGTCTGAGTGACCCGAAGTTCGATGACAAAGATGTCTACGAGAAGGTATACTGTGCTCGCGGTGAAATGGAAAACCGGATCAAAGAACAGCTTCAGCTCTTTAGTGATCGCACGAGTTCGGAAGGCTGGTGGACGAACCCATGGCGTATGCTGCTGAGTGCCTTGGCATACACGATCACCCAGGCGCTCAGAGAGATTGGATTATACGGAACCGAGCTTTGCCGTGCCCAGTGCTCCTCCATCCGTAGTAAGTTGATCAAAGTGGGAGCGGTCATTGTGCGCAATAGCCGTCGCATTCATCTGAGTCTGAGTAGCGGCTATCCTTTAAAAAGCCTATGCTTCGAATCGCTGACAACTTGAATATAAGACCTGGGTAGTCAGCCAGTGCCAAGATGAGCATGGCGCGTCCAAGCAGAATCGGGAAACATGGAAAGGGGGCAATGTGTCCAGCGGTCGCCAAAAATCGGGGAAAACCATGAAAGCAAGCAAGGAAGCCCGGCAAGAAGACATTTTTATTGTCAATCCTGAACTGTCGACATGTTCATGCAAAATCCGGGCTAGGGCGGTCGAGTGCAACGACTGGTTAGTCATTTGATGCTATGTAGATTACCGATATACGGATCACTATGATAGCCACACCATAGAACGAGCTTGGCCCGAGCAGCTTTTAGAGCCTCGGTGTGAGCCTCAGAATTAGCTATATTTAACAGTTCACCAGGGTCAGACTCATGATCAAACAACATCTCCCATACAGCTCCAGTGTCATCAGTGTAGTGCTCATATTTAAAATTATCAAAGTACAATGCTCTACCCGAAACACCAAATGGCTGATCCCTCACGCCAAGCGTCATTTCGATGCCAATGTAATCCCTCCAGGGCTGATCGCCTGAAAGCATAAGGGGTGTAACACTGGAGCCCAACAACAGCTGCTGATCTGACTCAACCCTTACCCCAGCGATTCCTGCAACGGTGGGAAGAAGGTCGATTCCGGTATTAACTAGCTCTTGATGGTCAGATCTTTGATAACCATGCTCTTTCGCTGGACACACAATCAATGGAACCGAAGTGCATTCTTTGAATAATACGCTCTTCTGATTCCAGCCATGCGCAGCTGCCCCATCACCATGGTCACTCAAAAATACAATTGCAGTATTATTATGATAATCGGATGTATCAATCGCGTGCATAATCTTTCCGATCTGTTCATCCGCTTTCTCTACCAAACGGTAATAAGCCCACAGATACTCTTGCCACTCCTTGCGAGACCAATCATGCGTGGGAAAAACACGAGGGTTTGAGATTTGGAACTCTCGTATAAAAGAGGGCTCATCTGGACAGAATGAAACATTCTTGGGTAGCGGAGGCAGAGAGTCACTGTGAGGAGGGGGAATATCGGCATCAGGGAGTTCATCGCCTCTCGCCCACTCGCATATGTTATGTGGATTATTCAGCGAACACACGAGAAAGAATGGCTCTTCGCGATTTTGATGAATGAAATCAATGCAGGCGTTTGTTACAAGTTGGTCCTGGCCATTTCCAGACGTATATTCGATAGTCTGAAAACCGTGGGTTTCTGTATCTGTATGCGGGTGAGCCACATGCCATTTGCCAAAGTATGCTGTTTTAAATCCATTTGACTGCATAACCTTACCCAGCCAGGCCCGATCGCTTAGTCGTAAACCACTCCGTGGTGGCTGATTAAGAAATGCCCCATTGGTACTAGGGAGAGACCCAGTCATCATACTGCATCTTGATGGACCACATATTGGCTGTGAACAGTGGGCTCGGTGAAAATTTGCCCCACGCTTTACAAGCCTATCAATCGCAGGAGTACTTAGATGCTCATGACCATACGCGCTGATCAAATCAGAGTTCATCTGATCAACGATGAATAGGACTACGTTATTTTTCATGATGCGCCAAGAGACTGCGAATGTATGACTAACGACAAGGTCAGACGCGGAGGCCGAGCGCGGAGCGCTTGGCCGGAGTTGTCTGTACCGCCTGGTTAAGTACTCTCTCTTTGGTTACGTTCTCCTTCAAAGCACTCGTGAAGAATTCAATTAGCCGTCTATTCTGTATGTTCGTGCTTTGCCTATCCAGCATGTGGCCCTGTCCCGGGTAGTAGTGCACCTCCGAGTCTCGCCCATTTTCTCTCAGTCTGGATTCGAGATTCCTCGTCCTGTCTACGCTCCAGATCTCGTCCTTGCCCCCATGACTGAGAAAAAGTCTGCCTTCTTATTTTTCGATTGGAATAGGGGTATCCGGCTGAACGTGCTCGTATGATCCTCTCCATTTCCAAGGCTTTTTTCCTTCTTTGGTTTCGTCGCCAGTATTGACGAATGGTCCGGCCACGACGTCCGATGCGGCGTGTGCTACGACGGCTTCCGGAACCCAGCTTTTGGATTCCGACATGAGGCTGGCTAGGAGAAGGGCTTGTTCGGCTCCTCGAGATACGCCAAAAAGTCCAGTTGGGCTACCTTTACAGATGGAAGTGGCGAAGCCGCCATACTGTGCTAGCCACAGGGACCTCATATGGCTCCATCCTGAAGCGCCGCCTTCGCTACCGTGAAGAACTAGTATTCCAGGTGGAGACTCCAAGCCAACAGGCATGAAAACGGTCCCGTTGTTTGGGGCTTCTTTGATCTCCACTTCAAATGTCATTTTCTACTTAACGCTGAGGTGCTCCGATGGCGGCGTTAGCCGACATTGGGGCCACCGGCTGGATATGGGTGGTCGGTGTCGTGGAATTGAGTGAAGGGGTGGTGCGTCATGCCGCTTACTGTTGGAACCTGAGCAGGTTCAAGTCTCGATTGATATCCGGCGGGGAAATACTGGCAAAACTTTTCTCCATGCCTTGGCGCCTCCGTGAGAGATTTCAGGCGACGGATCGGTCGGAGCGATAGATGATCGTGCCGCGGAGGGCGCAGAAAGGACGCGGAAACAGTTTCTTTGCGTCTTGAGCGAACGCAGCGAGTGGGCGTGAAGAAGATACTCTTTTGCCACGAATAAAACACGGATTTGGTTGAGAAACACTTACTTTCGTGGGCTGATTCTTGGGACAATATTTCGTCGGATGCGGAAAATACGAAGAATAAAAATCACGTTAAGACGAACTGATTTTGCTGTAAAGAAGCTATTCTCTCTTATCCCATATCAGCTTATATTATATCAACGAATCGTCCTGATATCTCCGGGGATTCATGTTGGTTGGGGTGTTATGACGGAAGTGGCTGAACATCATGCATTTGGTTGTGTGCTCCGCGTGCGCAGGTTGATAGCCTTTAAAAGTACTTTGGTATATTGGGGCGAGGAAAAAGACAGCGGGAGGTCTTTGGGGAAGAGTCCGCTTGGGCAGGGATGGGCTGTGTTGCAACGGGGAGGCTATGGCTAGTTGGGGTTTCTGGCATTTTGATCTATTCGCTAATGGACGCGAATTAACGCTAATTTTTCCTGCTATCTTCATGCCTTGAGGATTCAGTTCAAATTATCCGTATTTTCGACTTTTCTCCAGAATCGCCGAGGATTGGACAGATGCCGGCCAACGTATATCGCGATTGAACTGCCTGTGGCTCAATTATCATCCAGTATTTTCTTTGTGCCTCTGGTGCCTTGAGCGAAGCGGGCGTGAGGTGATTGCTGTTTCAGCACATATCTTCCAGAAGGGATGGATCTATCTTCGTTGAATTCAGTGCTCTCTCTAAAGGAATTTAAAACACAGAGGGCATGCCGCTGCGTGTGAAGGATCTAGACCTGAAACGAGGGCAGATTCAGGTGAGCCGCCGTCACCACATCCATCCAGATGTCTACTTGAATCAATTCCGCCCTGCGAAAGAACGCGCGGGGATCTCTAAGCGTGTCACCTCCCACGTATTGCGGCACTGTTTTGCGACGCATCTTTTGGAGCAAGGAACGGATATCCGAACGGTGCAGGACCTGTTGGGACACAAAGACGTCAGCACAGCGCAGGTCTATCTGCATGTGATGGCGAAACCTGGCGCAGCATTGCCCGCTCCGTTGGCTGCGTGAGCTGAATAGGACTCTGCGGAAAAAATGAGTAGGGTTTAGACGCGAATTTACGCTAATTGCTTTGTACTCTATATTTTCGCCGAGGGCCCTGTGACACTAATCTTCCACTTTCACGCAGTAAGCAGTTCCAGCGGCCACAGCTAGCCCGGGTGCTAGGATCCAGCCGATGATAGGAATCATGAGGCATAGGCTGAACGCCAGGCCGATGCTCAGTAGCGCCATTCGGTGTTGCCGAGCGAAATCAAAAGTTTGGTCTATGCTGAACTGGCGGCGTTCCAGGCAGGAATCTATGAGACCCAGCGTTGCGAAATAACCATTAGTGAGCAAAAGCGCGAAAAATGAGAGGGGTCCTCCGATAACCGGTATGAGAAGTAAGCCAAGTGATATCAGGACCCATAGCACCCAATAAAATAAAGATCGGACGGTGATGCGTAATGCACGCCAGAGGTCTTGAGCCAAGTGTTTTGCGCTGAATGTTCGAGCAATGGCTCCCTGGAGGTGCGCATCGATCTTTTCCGAGACGAAGCCGAAGACCGGTGCCCACGCGATCATTAGAAACTGAAGTAGGAGGAATAATAGGAGAAAGAATCCCGAGATCCAAAGCATCGCCGCTAGGATTGCTGCAAGGAGCGGAGATTGAGCCCACTCAGGGAGCGTATTTCCGAGCCAGCCAGCAAAATCGAGATACCAGACCCAACTTGCCAGAAGCATGGCGATGAGCCCGAGCATGAGCAATACACCCGGTGCGACGACCCAACGCCAAGTGTGTGTAGCAGACAAGAGTCCTGGTGCGCTCAGGAAGCAGCGGAAGCCTAGGCCGATCTGCTTCATGACGACCCTATTTGCTACCTGGAGTTGTCACTGGAATTGCTTTGAGCTCTGAAGGCAGATTGTCGGGCTGGTAAGTAGGGAAACTGAGCTGAACTAAAGGAGTGAGGGGAGCACTGAATTGCGCCTTACCTTCACTGCGGTCGACTAGCACACCGATATGCTGAACATCTGTCTGTTGAGCGTCTAAGATGTCGAGTGTTTCCTGCACACGTCCGCCCTTCGTGATGACATCTTCGACCACGATTACTTTTTCTCTAGGTGCGAGCTGGAAATTGCGGCGTAGAGCCAAGTCGCCTGCGACTTTTTCAACGAAGATGAATCGCTTTCCGAGCTGGCGCGCTACTTCTTGTCCGATGACTAGGCCTCCCATCGCAGGTGAAACCACGGTCTCACAGTCGATGTCTCCCATGCTTTCGATCATGAGTTCAGCCAGGCGCGTCACCTTGTCGAGGTATTGGCATACTTGAGCACACTGAAAAAAGTGTCCGCTATGTAAGCCACTGCGTAGGATAAAGTGGCCTTCGATGAGCGCTCCTGAATCGCGGAATATCTGAATGATTTCCTCTTGTTTGCTGTCAGTCATTGTGCGGGATACAAGGTATGTTCGCGCAGAATGCAAGTGCGTGGAGACGGTAGGTTTTAGGTTTCATCGATCAAGGCCTCTGAGCTTAGACTGACTTTTCCGAGCTGTTTTAATACGGTCTTCTCGGCCTGTCGCATTAGCATTCGATCAGCTGGATCTATATCGTCTTCGCCAGCAAGGTGTAGCCATCCATGGACAAGGTAGAGTGTGAGTTCTTGAATAAGTGTCGTGTTGTTTGCCTGGTGCACGCGCATGGCCTGGTCCACTGAGACAATGATTTCTCCCGCTATGTTTTCATCGGTGTCTCCTGGGAAAGTGATGACATCGGTGGGAGTGGGGTCATCTAGAAATCGTGCGTGAATCTCGCAGATGGTCGCTTCGTCGACGAGGGCGATAGACAACTCACCGTCTGGAATAGACCATCTGATTTCATCCAGGCTATCGAGCCTCTCAAAAAGCTCTTTCACCGAAACGGTGTCGACGCAGTCGAACTGCTCGGCCACGGAGACTTCTATCTGGCGCTTTACAGGCTCCATGGAATCTAGGCCTGTTGGGGCGAAGCTTCTTGGGCAGGAACGGGGGCTTTCGAGTTGGGCTTTTTTGGTTTTTGCTCCTCCGTATCTTTTTTTGCTTCTTCAGCCTCCTCCTTTTTCGGGTATTCAACGCGACTATGGAGCATGTTGAGTATGGTAAAAGAGAAGCTCTGTTTGATGCGTGCCATTTCGTTCATCGTGATCGGGCATTCGTCCAGCTGATGATCTTCCAGGCGATCCTTGAAGATGTTGTCTATGAGCTCGTCGATTGCATTAGGAGTCACTTTTTTAAGGCTGCGGCTCGCTGCTTCGATACTATCAGCAAAAAAGATCACTGCGCTTTCTTTGAAACGCGGTCTTGGCCCATCATAGCGAAAGGTCGTCTCGTCGACACTCTTCATTTCATTAATGAAAGGGAGCTGAGTCTGGGACTGATCGTTCCGGCTTTTCTTCAGTGCTTCAAAATAGAAATACTGGATCAGAGAAGTTCCATGGTGCTGGCGGATAACGTCGATAAGAATACGAGGTAGCTTAAATTGGCGAGCGAGCTGAACGCCCTCCTTCACATGCGCTTTGATGACGATGGCACTCATCGATGGAGTCTGTTCCGCGTGGGGGTTGATGCCTTCACGCTGATTCTCGATGAAATATTCCGGCTTTACCAGCTTGCCGATGTCGTGGAATAGGGCGCAGGCGCGACAGATAAGTGGGTTGGCACCAATTTCGGCTGCGGCTCTTTCTGCGAGGTTTGCCACCATCAGGCTGTGGTGGTATGTGCCTGGCGCTTCGACCTGCATCCGCCGTAGAAGCGGGTGATTATAGTCGGTCAGTTCGAGCAGGGTGATCTCAGTTGTGAACTTGAATAACTGCTCCAAGACCGGAAGGAGGCCAATAGCCAAGGTGCCAGTGAGTAGGCCAAATAGGGCACCGAAGAACATCTGCTGGGCGACGATAGCCAAGGAGATTTCGTTTAAAGCACCCAGGAAGCCCGCGCAAATGGCAACGGCTAAGCCAGAGAGCCCTCCCGCTTTGATGAGGCGCGAGCGCCGCCGTACATCGGTGGTAAAGAAAATGGCGACGAGGCCAGAGAATAGGCCGATGAATAAGACGTCGAACGAGATCCCCACCATGATGGCTGTGAGGAGGCTGATAATGATCGTGGAGAGTAGGGCGAGGGGTGCACCGATGAGTACAGCCAAGAGAATAGGTGCCAGTGTGGTGGGTAGGATGTATTGGATTACAGCGCTCGCAGAGCGGCTGTTGGCGATGAGATCGGTGTCGCCTAGTTGAAGAACAACCCGAACGAGTAAGAGATTGAATGCGACGATCAGGCACGTCACTCCGACCTCACGGTTCCGGTTAAGGAATTTCGGATCGGAGGCCTTTAGATAAAGCAGAGCACATGTGAGCAAACCGAGTGTTATTAGCAAGCGTTCGACGTGATAACGATCAATAGAAAAGCCGGAATCAGCTGCAGCGCGTTTATGGGCACGGTGTGCCTGGAGGCGTTCAAAGTCTTCAGCCGATACGATCTGATTGGGCGCGATAAGGGTCTCTCCTTCCTCGATAGTAATTTCAACGGGCTGGACGCTCGCTTGGGCGACTTTCAGGTTTTCTTCGGTGGCCCGTAGGTCATTGATTAAATTCTGCTGAAGGCCAGTGCGGAAGCATGTAAACAAGGCACGTGAGACCTCGATGGAGGGAGCGATTGGAGTGAGAGACTGACGCAGTAGGAAGAGAGCCTCGGTGAATGGGAGCACGTTCACCTGGTTGGTCATACCGGTGTCGTCAATGATGTTGAAAAACTGAATCGTGGTAGACGCCTCACCAAATACCGGTCGATTCGAGCGGTAGATGCCTTGTTGGTAAATATCTCCGAGCACTTCGAGCCCCTGATCAAATAGGGTTGAGCGTGCCTCGGCGGACAGAGAAGCTAGTAGGGTTGATACTGAGGTGGCTGGAATGCTAAATCCTGAGGACGATTGCGAGGACTGTGCGAAGGCCTCGATGAGTGCCGTCTGTTCTCCTGTGTCCGCGATTTCTAGTCGTACTTCAAGCCGTTGCATTCCCTCTAGGAGATCGGCTACCCAGTCACTGAATTCTCCCAGGGGCTCTACTGTTAGCTGATAGACAGCAGGGACTTTTAATCGAACCTCTTCTCGAAGCTTCTGGGTGCCAATATCGCTGGTGAAAGTGAATGTCGCTTCGGAGACCAGGCGCGTTCTAGAAAGCTGCCCCTCAATAATTTGTGGGCCCCTGGGTTGATTCCCCACAAAGCAAATAAAATAGATCACTGCGGCGAAGGCTATGAATACCAAGCCACCGACAATGCGGCTTGTCTCAAAAAATTGAGAGGCCTTGGATGGGTCGCCACGTCGACGCTGCAGACGTGCTCGATGGTCGGCGTCAGGCTTGCGTTTTCGACGTTTGTTCTGCGCTCGCATGAGAATGGATTTCGGGAAGTCGAAGTTTAAAGACTCTTGGGTCTTCTACGCGTTCAGAATTAGATCTTGCTGATCTAGAGGTTCACAAAATCGCTTCGGCCGGGCGAGGACTGGTGGCGTTCGTAAGCATTGATGATTTTTTGGACCAGAGGGTGCCGCACTACGTCGCTCTTATCGAAGTAGAATACTTTGATGCCGCCCACGTTTGCGAGGACATGCACTGCCTCTTTTAGTCCCGACATGCGTTGCCGAGGTAAGTCGACCTGAGAAATGTCTCCTGTAATAATCATCCGCGCATTTTGTCCCAAACGTGTCAGGAACATGATCATCTGTTCCGGAGTGGTGTTCTGGGCTTCGTCTAGAAGGATATAGGCATTGGAAAGGGTGCGGCCACGCATGTAGGCTAAAGGAGCGATCTCAATGTTCCCGCGCTCCATGAGGCGGTGGGTATCTTCTTTTCCCAGCATGTCATACATGGCGTCATAGAGCGGACGCAAATAGGGAAGGATTTTCTCCTCGAGATCGCCGGGAAGAAATCCGAGGGCTTCACCTGCCTCCACAGCTGGGCGCGTTAGGATGATTTTTTCTACTTCGCCGTTGATGAGTGACTGGAGGGCAGCAGCCATCGCGAGATAGGTCTTACCTGTGCCCGCTGGGCCTGCTCCGAAAACGACTTCATTGTTAAGGATAAAGGAAAGATAGCGCTTTTGATTAACGGTTTTGGGGACAATAGACTTCTTCCTCAGCTTGAGAACGAGTGGGTTATCAAAAAGCTCGGTCAATTCATCCGAGCGCCCTTGTTCGACCACTCCGAGCATGTAGTCGAAGTCGCCCTGACGTATGTTCATGCCTTGCGATCGTGCTGTGCGCAGGAAGTTGAGTAAGTCTTCAACGTGCTGAATTTCCTCACTGAGGCCATCAATTTCCAGCCAATTATCTCGCGTCACGAGTGATACTTGAAACGTTTTTTCGATCCTTTCCAGATTGCTTGGATCGCCGCAGTAAAGCGAATCGAGTTGTCGAGAATTGTCGAAAGTCAGCTTGGTCGAAGGCATAGGCAGCAGATGAGTCTACAGGAATCCACGGGTGAGAAATCAACCCCTTATTCGGGGTCAAACGGTATCTGTGGACTCTACAAAAGGTTTCATACGCTTGAAGAGAGTTTGAAGGGAAACGGGCAGAACGCGAGTCTCGTTCAACACCGGCATGAAGTTTGTGTCGCCGTCCCATCGAGGAACAACATGTGCGTGAAGATGCTCAGGAATTCCGGCGCCGCCGGAATGGCCAAGGTTAAAGCCGACATTGAAGCCGTGTGGATTGAGCGCTTGTGAGAGGATGGCCTTCGCATGCATAATGCGTTCCATGATCTCTGTCCGTTCCTCGCAAGAAAGGTCTTCGAGCTGGGCAACCTGGCGATTCGGCAAAACAAGCAGGTGTCCAGCGTTGTAGGGATACTTGTTCATGATAATGAATGTATGAGGACCCCGATGCAGGATGAGGTTTTCCTCGTCATTATTTTCTCCATACATACAGCTGAACGTGTCCGCTCCACCCTTGCTGTCCTTGGGGGCAGCTACGTATTCCATGCGCCAGTGTGCGTGCAGATGATTCATGAGGCTTGAAATTTTCTATCTCTCGAAGGAGTTTTATGAGCGCATTGAGCAACTCAACGACAATTTGCACGTCTGATCCCCGGGAATCTATAACCTATGGCTGAATCCACCCCTGTTCCGAAAGCGAGTGAAATCCCAGGAGCGCGTGTCACCTTCTCTTCACTGCCAGATATGACGCGGTATGCGACCTTTGTCATGTTGGCGTTTGTAGGTTTCATTATCTATGACCAGTTATATTGGTGGCGAATTGATGAAGAATACAGTTTTGGATACTTGGTGCCATTTTTTGTCGGCTTTGTCATCTACGACCGTTGGGCGCGTATAAAGACCGTCTTCGACACCGGCCATCTGCATCGTACTGACCCCGATGATTCGTCGAAATGGCTTAAGGTCGAAAAGGGTCTATTAGGACGCGTTCCCGAGTGGGGGCAAAAATTGGTGAGCTTTATTTTTATCTGTGCCTTAATACTCGGAGTAGTCAGTTTTGCTTTCGGGGCGCTGCTTAGGGCTTTGCAGGCCCCTCAAAACCCGGCCTCGCTATCGATTTCTTGGGGTGCCGCATGGGTGATGTTGTCGCTCGTATATTTCTTCTCAGACGAGACAGTGCACGGCACACGTATTGCCTGGGCTGAAAGGATGCGGACAGTTGGCGTCTTTATCTTTCCAGCTTTCATCTGGATTATCTCTGCTCCGTTACTGAGTGTCGTGGAAAATAGGATCAGCTTGTTCCTGCTGGCTCGCGTGACAGAGATCGTGTTTGGAATTTTTGACTTCCTAGGATTCGCGATGGTGCGCGAGGGTAATATTTTAGTGTTGCCGAAGGGTCAGGTAGGAGTCGAAGACGCGTGTTCCGGAATTCGTTCAATGACTGCGTGTCTCTTTGCAGGATCCTTCTTGGGAGCGGTCTTCCTGCGCAGTTTCTTAAAAAAGTGCCTGCTTATCATAGCTGCACTCTGCCTAGCTTTTTTCACGAATATTCTGCGGTCCTTGTTTCTGACTGGCTGGGCCTATGCCTATGGCTCGGATGCTATCGAAGGATTGGTCCACGATGTGGCCGGATATGCCGTACTGGGACTGACCTGTATCGGCCTACTTATTTTGCTCCCAATCTTCGAGTTGCGTCTCGAATGGTCCGACGACGAGCAAGATGACATGGATGGCACAAATCCCGCATCCTGAGGACGCGTAACTTGCAATAAAAAACTGTTATTTCGCGCTTTGCTTAAAGATGATATTGGCTTGGGCGAATATGCAGGAGCTTATGACGTTTGCTTTTGCACTGACCTTCACATGCCTAATCACCGCACTCGGGCTGGCAACTTTCTTTCATAAACGTTCCCGAGCTGTCGCGGGCGAAAACCTTGAGCTGCGCGATCATTTGATAGGACTGCAAGACCGTCTTGATCAGTTTGATGAACAGCAGAATGCGGAGTTTCCCATGGACCGTTTTCTACTACGGATTGTTCATGAAATGCGGACGCCGCTCAACGCGATCAAGGGTACCATCGGCATGGTAGAAGAAAGCGATCTAGATCGTCATCAACAGCAGTTGGTGAGGATGATTCGTCTTGGTAATGATAACCTTTCCGCATTGCTCGATGATATCCAAAGATTCTCAAGGATCGAAAGTGGTCTAGAAAGCTCGGTAAAAAGTGAATTTGATCCGAGAGAACTGGTAGAGTCAGCTGTCGGCCAGCAATGGTCGCCTCTGGGCAATAAGGCGGTGGAGGTGATTTATACCCTCAATGAATCTGTGCCACACCGCTTAAATGGGGATGCCGAGCACATTGCTCAGATTTTGAATAGTTTCCTCGCGAATGCAGTGAAGTTTACGCGACGTGGTATTATTTCCATCACTGTTGGCTTTGAAAGCCTTGAAGAGTCCGAAGCTGAGCTCACAATTTCGGTCAAGGATACTGGAATCGGTATTTCGAAAGAGCACCTCAAAGAGATTTTTAACCCGGTCGTTGCTGACGATGGAGACCAGGGGGAGATTGTTGTCAGTGGATTCGGCAATTACCTCAGTCAGCGCATTTGTTCGATTATGGGCGGAAGCATGTGGGTAGATAGTGAGGAATACGTCGGGAGCACATTTTCATTCAAGGTGCCCGTTTCAAACGTGGCGGGTGAACGCCCATCGATTGATCTCAAAGGCCTGGTCCGCGTGGCCATTGTCAGCCAGAGCGAAGCGTATCGTGAATTTTTGAGTGCATTGACCCAATTAGCTGACGTCCAGGTTAAGGCTTATCCTGAATTGGCTGAGATGTTCAAAGACGCGAGCGCTGAAGCTTGGTCTGAAGAAACGGCCCTGATTATCGACGCAGACATGTGGGAGGGTCGCGGTGTGGATCAAGACCGGGACTTCGAAAACTTGAAAACCCTCCTGGCGCGACTAGTAACTGTAGCTTCACCCACTGCATGGAAGCGTGTGCGTGGTCACGAAGTATTACAGCGCACGGCGATTTTACCAAAGCCGGTTACAGGGGCTGCGCTTTTTGATCGACTCGCCACTGCGCGGTCACCGCTTTCAATAACCAACGAGCTCAAAAAATCCCGTGGTAACGACAACGTCGAAACTGAGAAGACTTCCACAAAGAACCTGCAAATTCTCATCGCCGAGGATAACAAGGTAAACCAGCAAGTAACCCAATTGCTACTGGGTCGACTGGGGCTAAAAGGCGACGTTGCTGAAGACGGCTGTGAAGTATTGGAGAAACTTCAAGAGAACCATTACGATGTGATACTCATGGATATCAATATGCCCAATATGAATGGCATCGATACGGCACGAGAGATTTTCCACCGTTTTCCCAATCCAGAAGACCGCCCTGTCGTCATCGCACTCACCGCCGCAGTGACGACAGCCACGCAAGCCGCATGTCGTGAAGTTGGTATGAAAGGTTTTATTTCAAAACCAGTTAAATTATCGGTCTTGCAGAAAGCACTTCAATCGGTGAAGGATCCAATCGCCACGCAGTAAACGCCGCATTCACAAAGCCTAGGATTTATTCATTTGGATTCTTGGCGTTTGGCTTAGTAAACGGGCGGTGTCGCATTGCGCTAATTCACTGACGTAAATTATCCTAATGAGCTCACCAGCTAGTTACCGCCGACAGTCTCACCGACAATCTCGAGAACCTTTTTTAACGAGACAGGTTTTTGGAGAATAAGCGATGCTTTGGGTAAGTCGTACTGAGTCTCAAGATCTTCGTCATAGCCCGTCATAAATATGATCCTAGCGTCACTTTTTGTCTCAAGGATCTTGTGGGCCAGATCGACTCCAGACATTTTAGGCATGACGACATCGGTTATCACGAGCGATAGTTCGGGAAATTCGGATTGATGGCGTTCTATCGCGTCGACTCCGTTCTCAGCTGAGATGACATCGTAGCCGCGCAGGCTCAAGAGGCTGGATATACAATCTCCAAAGATCGGATCGTCTTCGACGATTAAAATCTTCTCGCCGTTCGCCTTCGTCAATTCCTCCTCATTGATGGGTGTCTCATGTTCAATTGGTCGGATCGTCGAATCCACTTCGAGTACCTCGGGGAAATAGAGAAGAAACTGAGTGCCTTCGCCGAGAGTGGATTTTACCTGGATATCTCCGCCGATTCGTTTCATCAGGCTGTAAACTAAGGACAGACCTAGTCCGGTGCCTTTTCCGATGTCTTTGGTGGTGAAAAACGGATCAAAGATTTTCTCGAGAGTACCTTCGTCGATTCCAGAGCCATTATCGCTGATTGCAATACGTTGGTAGTGACCGGGTGGACAATTCTTCTCCGAAGCAAAGTCTTTTTCGGTCATCTCAACAGTGTCCAGCGTGAGAGATATTTCGCCGATTGCTGTAATAGCGTCGCGGGCATTGACCACCATATTCACAATGGCTTGTTCCACACTTGAGCGTTCTGCAAGTGTAGGTGCAGATTGAGTCCGAATATTAATCGATAGCTGGATGTCTTCGCGAACGACTCGTGTTAGGATGCCCTCGATATCGTGAAGAATCGAGCAGAGATCGATGTGCTGCGTGTCGTCTGTCTCCTTACGGCTGAACGCCATGAGCTTTGACACCAGGTCTGAGCCCCGGCGGCCGGCTAGAAAAATTTGTTCGAGGTGCTTTCGCGTCGGGTCGTCATCATCGAACTTAACCATGAGAAGGTCAGAATAAGAATTGATGACAGATAACAAATTGTTGAAGTCGTGTGCGATGCCCGAAGCGAGGCGCCCCACTGCCTCGATCTTTTGACTTTGCCTGACGCCTTCTTCGAGTTGTCTAAGATGGGTTACATCGCGAAGGATCGCCACAAATTTTGAAACTCCTCCAGAGAAGTCATCTACTGGAGAGAAGCTCACCTCGACACAGATTGGATCGCCCGACTTATGTTGAAGTTTTACCTCTAGGGAGAACGAGTGGTTCGCATGCACCGCATCTTGGATGTTACGGATGAAGCATTGATCTGTGTCTGTACCGTAAAGCTGCGAAAGCGGAGCGTAGAGGATTTCCTCTGTCTCGTAGCCAAAGATGCGTTCGAATGCTTTGTTCGCAAAAACCACCATCGGGCACGCGTTGTCTTCATCGGTTGCTGCATCGGTGATGAGGACTGCATCGTTAATAGACTCAAGGGCGTGTCCCAGCGTGCGGAGTTGGTCATCGCTCTCCATCTGCTCAGTGATGTCGACGATCACGCAGACTTGGCCGTTAGGCATATCGTCTTCTCCAAAAATCGGGGAAAGTTGTACCGATACATGACGGTTTGTCTGGCTTTGAGTGATTAACTCAGCGTGGGGGATGTTAGCCGTGTGATGTAGGACGGGGATATTTTCATAGAAATTCGAGACCCGCTCCCGTGTCATGGGATCACGTAGTTCGATGACTGACTCCAGGCCTTGGCCTAACGCCTTCTCTAGGATCACACCCGTAATCACCTCAGCACTGTCATTGAAATAAACGATTTTTCCCGACGCATCTGCCGCTATGACTCCATTCCCGATGCTGGACAGGATCGTGGCCAAACGCGCCTCACTATCGCGCAACCGCCCTTCCACCTCTTTTTTTGCCAAAGCCACATCGATGGTGATCAGCAGATCGCGTCGTGTGAATGGCTTGAGTAAGTAGGCATCGGCCGTTGATTTCGCCCGGGTAATTATCTCTTCTTCAGAGCTGCCCGTCGCGTAAATAATGGGGACATTAAATTCGCTCTTGAGCCGGGATGCCGTTTCGATCCCGTCGATCTCGCCCTCGATGTTGATGTCCATGATTACCAAGTCTGGCCGGATCTCTCGAGCAGCCTTGAGGGCTTCCAGTCCATTGCTCGCTGGAGGCAAGACGGTGTAACCACGGCTGCCTAGCATCTTCTTGTAGTATTGGGACGACATAACATCGTCCTCAACTAGCAGAATCTTGATGGCTTCAGACATACAGGCTTGTGACGAATGGGCGTAGGCAGCTTGGGCAACGCATACTCGATAAATCGGTCATATGGCCTCGTTCCTTAGCGCCAAGCTAAGATAAGGAGATTCCAGCCTATCTAGTGTTGCAGTATCGTTTCGATACGCACGCGTGGATAGACTTCCAGCTGACCACCGCGCGAGGCATTCATGATCGAAATACCCCGATATGCCGCGAAACGCTGTGCCGTACGGAATGCCTTGATCGCGTAACGCTGATGTGCCTCTACCCAGTGTTCGTCTTTGCGGCACTCTCCATAGATGCGTTCAGTGGCACAGCCATTGGCAGCAATCGCTCTGAGCTCGCGTGGTAGGGCCTCTAAGTCGCCGCAAGTGAAGTCGATGCCAACCAGATAGATTTTTCGGGCGCCCATATAGACCGCAAGCTGTAGGGCTGGATATACTACGGTGGCACCAAATCCGAAATTGAGGGGGGATTCTGAGAAGTAGGATGAACTTGTTGGGCTGATTTCTTCGTTTAGCCCATAATATACAATGTCGTCAGCCGGAGGAAATGTGCCGATGATTTGCTCAGGGAAGAGCTTCGTCACATGCTTCATGTTAAGGATTTGGTGCGGGTTTTCCCGGGCAAAGATAGGATCCTCTACGACGTAATAAGATGGGCGGAATGAGGTTTGATTGAACCGCTGAAAAATGTCGTTAAATGCTATGGATGGGTGGCCCGTGTCCGCGATGCGCTCAAGATCTTCGTTAGACAGACTGTCGCCGTTGCCGACGATGAAGATGGTGTCTCCTTTGTGGGCATTCCGTAGGTTGGAAAGTCGGTCGAGGTTATCCTCACTCATCAGCGGCGAGATAATGTTATTCCGATCGATACCCATTTCAACAAGCTGGCAGTAAGCAGCTTGGTTACCTCGCGTAGCGATGACAACGGTATCGAATTCTGCTTCCGCCAATACCTCTACCGGATAGATCGGATGTCCCGATACGGTCTGCCCATGAAGTGCACTTTCGTTGTCTACAAAGAACAGCACCTGATCACTCGGAGGAAGCTGATTGAGGACTTCCTTCCCCCGGAGACCGGATCCGAAAATGACTACTTGGCGTGTGGCGTTCATGTGGGTGTTTCTCTGGAAATAAAATTCGCAGAATACCCATGCCACTTTAGGTCATAATGTTTTATCAATAAGGCCGGCTCGCCCCGCCGCATTTCCTAACAAATAAATGCGTAAAGAGTAAGTGAGGATTTATGCTTCATGATAGAGGCAAATCGGAGTTCCTCTCAGAGCGTTTTCTCGATGGCTACACCAGCCGCAAAGCAAGTGCGATATCGCCACGGCCAAATACATTATCCTCGGGAATGGGTACTTCGACGAAACCGACCGATTGATAGAGGCTGAGCGCTGGCTTGAGGACTCGGTTCGAGACGATGTGTAGCTCTTCAGCGCCGATCTCTTTGGCATGATTCAGTGTCGCTGCCATCAATGCTCGTCCAATACCGCGACCTCGCGTGTCGTCACGAACGCACATCTTTGAGACCTCAAATACATGAGAGAACACGGAGTCTTCCGAATCGTCTTTTATCCAAGTGATGGGTGGATCTTCTCGATGGAGTGCGACTCCGCCTAGAACACCTGAGGTATCTTCGGCGATAAAGATCTGACCGCCATCGCGTATATAGTAGCCACCTGGATCTGCGAGCTGTATCTCGTCCTCGGCTTCGACTGCAAAATAGGCACGGATCCAAGCCAGGTTCAGGTCGCGAAAAGCCTCAGCATGTTCGCCTCGGAAAGGAATTACCTGGAAATTAACAGAATCTTTCATCGGAAAATGAAATCAATTTGCGGATTTCAGGAGGGCACCGTGTCTTAGACCTGAGATCCAAAGAGATACAAGCATGTAGGAGAAAGGTAGCTCTCATCAATGCGCATAATTAGGAGCCTATCGTCTCAATTCGAGCTGAAAGCTTATTTTCCCTATTTCAATTTGTCCACGCGGCCTAATCTGGCTTCAGATCTCGAAACAATTTGGGACAGAGGTTGCTTTCGGACAATTCCTGCTGGAAATTCATCCAAAAGCCATAATAGTGAACGCATGATCATGTATTCTGAATTTGAACAAAACGTCGCTGTTATCCGAGAACGGGTGGCTACAGCATGCGCCGATCACGGACGCAGTGTCGAGAGTGTGTCGATCCTGCCAGTCACTAAGACCCATCCTGTCGACGCGGCTTTGTTTGCTGCTCAGGCTGGATTTGTGGCGGTGGGCGAGAACCGAGTACAGGAAGTTTTGGAAAAACAGCCTCAAGCAACCGACGTCACCCTGGATTGGGAACTCATCGGGCACCTTCAATCCAATAAGGCCAAAACCGCTGTCGAACACTGCGCTCGTATCCAGACGGTCGACTCTGAGAAACTACTCCGCCGCATCGACCGCCTCGCAGTTGAGCTGGGAAAACGCCAACGCATCCTCATCCAAGTCAACGCCGGGGAAGATCTCAACAAACACGGTATCCTCTGTTCCGAGGCCCCAGCTATTTTAGAGATTGCCCTCGGGCTGGAGCACATCTCTGTCGAAGGTCTTATGACGATCGCTCCGCTTGATGAAGATCTCGATGTGGCCCGCGCTTGCTTTGATCAGCTCCGCATCACTCGCGATGCTCTGGCCGTTCAGTTCGGCATCCCCCTTAACGAACTCTCCATGGGAATGACCGGTGATCTCGAGCACGCTATCGCCGCCGGTAGCACCCAAATCCGCGTCGGCTCGGCGCTTTACGGGAAGCGTGGGTGAGCTTTCTTTATGCCTCTATTGATGCCGCACAAGATGCACATAATTTGCGCAGTATGAAAAATCTGACTCTGCGCGTGGACGAAAATACACTAGCTAAAGCGAGGCTCATTGCTGCCGAGCAGTCCACGTCTGTGAGTGAGTTAATTCGGGATTTCCTAAATGATCTCATCAGTCAGGAGACACGTAGAGATGAGGCTCGTAGAGAACTGGTCGCGTTGTGTGAAGGTTCTGAGGCGCGCGTGGGATCCAAAGATTGGACTCGAAATAGCCTGCATGAACGCTGACTTCTTTTTAGACACGAACATCCTGGTTTATGCTTTGGAATCTACTGCAGGCTCCAAACAAGCGCGGGCATTAGAGGTCATCGAGATCGTTAACTTCGGAATTTCTACCCAGGTATTACAGGCGCTCTACGTCACTGTCACACGCAAGTTTGCAATACCGCTTTCAGCTGAAAAATCTGTGGTGTTTATAGACTATTCTTGCGGCCGCTGAAAAGCTCGAAGCGAAAACCCTCTATACGGAAGACTTAAATAGCGGACAGACTTATGGCACTGTCGGCGTAGTGAATCCATTTATCTAAAGAGGCAATCAGTGCTCAGCACGGTATCCAAGCTAAGGCCATGAACTACATCGAACTCCATGCCCGCAGTGCTTTTAGTTTTCTCCGAGGAGCATCGCAGCCGGATGAGCTGGCGAAGCGTGCTGCGGAACGCGGCTTGCCAGGAATGGCCCTGTGCGATCGCGATGGCTTCTATGGTGCGCCGCGTTTTCATGCCGCAGCGGAGGAAGTAGGGGTGCGCCCATACGTTGGCACGGAATTGACCATGGAGGATGACACCGTGTTGCCGCTATTGGTCCAGAGCCGCCGGGGTTACCGCAACCTCTGCAAACTCATTTCTCAGAGTAAATTGACGGCTGCCAAAGGCGAGAGCCAGATCACTTGGAATCACTTGGCCGACTTCACTGAGGGCCTGATTGCTCTCACCGGTGATCGGGATGGCCCCCTCCTTCAGGGTTGGGCGGATGACCGCGAAGCTGGCATGAACGCAGGGCTTCAACGCATCCGTCGCATCTTTCCGAAAGATCAAGTCTACGTCGAAATCCAACGACACCAAGTGCGCGATGAGGACTTAGCCAACCGCGCTCTTAAACAAATCGCTGAGGCAAACCAGCTTCCCCTCCTGGCGACGAATGGTGTGACCTATGCGCAGCAAGATGGGCGTCGTATCCAAGACGTATTTACTTGCCTGCGCCACCATACGCATCTCGACGTTGCCGGCCGCTTATTAGCTGAAAATGCCACGCGCCACATTCGCTCCGCTCAGGAGATGTCGGCGATGTTTGCTGACCTGCCCGATGCTGTAGCCGAGTCTGTCCGCCTAGCCGAGCGGCTTGAGTTTTCACTCAACGATCTGGGCTATGAATTTCCTGAGTTTCCGGTTGAAGCAGGAGACTCGATGGATGCGTTCCTCTGCCGCGCGACCTATGCCGGAGCACAGCGCCGTTACGGCGTGATAACCCCGGGTATCAAAAAGCAATTGGACCACGAACTCGATCTCATCACGCGGCTGGGTTTTAGTGGGTATTTCCTGATTGTTTGGGATCTCGTCCGTTACTGTCAGCAGGAGAATATAATGGTGCAGGGACGGGGGAGTGCTGCCAATAGTGCGGTCTGCTACAGCTTGGGCATCACTGCGTGCGATCCCATCGGCGGTAAGCTTCTCTTTGAGCGGTTTTTAAGTGAGGGTCGCAAATCTTGGCCCGATATCGACTTGGATCTACCGAGTGGCGATCGCCGCGAGCGAGTTATTCAGCACGTCTATGAGCGCTATGGTCGAACCGGAGCAGCCATGACAGCCAACGTGATCACTTACAAAGGACGCAGTGCTGTGCGCGAGTTGGGTAAAGTGCTTCACTTCCCTGAGGAGCTCGTGGGCCGCTTTGCTGATCTTTACGCCAGTGGTGATTATCCACACACGCTGGAACTCGAAGAGCAACTCGAACAGGCCGGCATCCGTAGTGACCACCCGCGTGCGCCAGCCCTTGTTACGCTTTACCAACAGCTTTACGGATTACCGCGCCATCTAGGCCAACACTCGGGTGGTATGGTGATCTGCCAAGGGCAACTCGACGAGGTAGTACCGTTGGAAAACGCCTCGATGCCAGGGCGCTCTGTCGTGCAGTGGGACAAAGACGACTGCGATGCCATGGGCATTGTAAAAGTCGACCTGCTCGGTCTCGGTATGATGGCTGCCATCCAAGATGCGATTACGCTCACTCAGGAGCGCGGGCACCCCGTGGATCTCGCTCAAATTCCCACCGACGATCCCGAGACCTACGCGCTCATGACACGTGCTGACACGATCGGTGTTTTTCAGATCGAGAGCCGTGCTCAAATGGCGACCTTGCCGCGTATGAAGCCGCGCACGTTTTACGACCTGGTCATCGAAGTCGCGATCATTCGCCCAGGGCCTATCGTCGGCAATCTGGCTCATCCCTACCTGGAGCGCCGTGCAGGACGGCAGGATGTGAGCTACATCGATGCACGCCTTGAACCTGTTCTGGAGCGTACGCTTGGCGTACCTCTTTTCCAAGAGCAGGTGCTCAAAATGGCCATGGTAATGGCTAATTTCTCAGGATCGCAGGCCGAGCGTCTGCGCAAAGCTTTGAGTTTTCATCGCTCGGATAAACTGATGGACCGCGTTCAAGATGAGCTTCGAGCAGCGTTACAAAAAAATGAGGTAGCGCCCAATGTCATTGAGGAAGTGGTCGCCGCTATTAGCTCCTTTGCCCTCTATGGTTTTCCCGAGTCACATGCTATTAGCTTTGCCACCTTGGCCTATGGAAGTGCCTACCTAAAGACGCATTACCCAGCTGAGTTTTACACAGGCCTGCTGAATAACCAACCCATGGGTTTTTATTCCTCGGCTACTTTAATCCAGGATGCGCGTCGTCACGGTTTGCGTTTTCGAGCCCCCTGTGCGGTGAACTCAACGTGGGAGACGGGCATCATAAATAACAAAACGCTGCAACTTGGCTTGTGTCAGCTCAGTGGCGTTTCGAAAAAGGCTATCGAATCTCTCTTGCGAGCACGCGAAGCACGGCCTTTCGAGAACGTTGCAGACTTCTGTCGCCGTGGTCGCTTGTGCAAAGACGAATTGCGCGTCCTTGCCGAATCCGGGGCGCTCAATCAACTCTCTGGTGATCGCCGCGCTGCCCTTTGGCAAGTCGAGTCATATAGCGCAGCTGAGGATGATCTCTTTGCCCTGGTTGCTGAAGAATCTGCTGACTATCATGCCAGCCCTCTCCCTGAGATGGGTCTCATGGAGCGTGTTCAGGCTGATTTTGCATCTACTGGAGTGACGACGGGTAGCCATCCTATGAAGCGCATCCGAGCTGCCTTGCCCCAATACATAAAGACTGCCGCTGCTCTCGCTGAAGTGCCCAATGGCACATTCGTTGCCACCGCTGGAGCCGTCATCTGCCGCCAGCGCCCTGGCACGGCTAAAGGTGTGGTCTTTATCAGTCTCGAAGACGAAACCGGTGTCTCCAATAGCATTGTCTACCCTCAACTCTTCGAAGAGAAACGCATCCTCATTAAATCCGAACCCTTCCTGCTCATTCACGGTGTTATCCAACACGCCGATGGCACGACCCACCTTAAGGCAAAACGCATCCTCCCCCTGAAGGCCGACGACTTACCTGCTGGAGCCTCCCACGACTTTCGCTGAATCAAATCCATGTATGTGTTCTAAACCATCAGATCGGTAAACAATGCTACGCCATCTCATTCCACTCTGCCTGCTTCTTACTGCTTGTGGCACCACCCAGGATCACCGGGCCCGGCAGTATGCTCGGGAATTCAATGCGCTCGATGCTTCGACACGACAACGTGCATTAAGTGGATGGGTGCGCATAGGTGATCCACGAGTGGCTGTGTATATTGCATTGGGTAAGCCGCGTGAGGCCCCCGACATAGCGATGCCGCCTGAGCCCAAAGATGGCACTGAGCTATGGACTTTTCTCGGGAATCTAGAAGAGAGCGAAATGCTTTCGGTGCGCTTTCGTTCGACCTACGACGCAGTGCTGATGCGCGTAGAAAATGGGGAGACTTTAGAGGTGTATTTCAGAGACGGGGCCGTGGAAACGATACAGCATTTGAAAGTAAAGCCCGAGACCGCTCAGATCTGGGAATAGGCACTTCATGACAAAATCGCTGCAAAAGCGAAGTCGCTGCTAGACTCCCCGCACGAAGGTTCTAAGTTCGCGGCATGTTTAGGACTGAACATGACACTATGGGCCCCGTCGACGTCCCTGCGGACAAATACTGGGGCGCTCAAACCCAACGCTCAATTAAGAACTTTCCGATCGGACCGGCTGCGTCGATGCCGATCGAAATCATCCATGCCTTTGGTTATCTCAAAAAGGCTGCTGCCCTCACCAACGCACAGCTAGGGGTTATGCCACAGGAAAAGGCAGACTTAATAGCAAAAGCTTGCGACGAGATCATCGCTGGTGAGTTAGATGACCAATTTCCGCTCGTTGTCTGGCAGACCGGATCAGGCACGCAGTCCAACATGAATAGCAATGAAGTGGTAGCAAACCGTTGCCATGTGCTTGAGGGGAACGCATTGGGTGAGGGCGAACGCGCCATTCACCCCAATGACGACGTCAACAAATCACAGTCGTCGAATGATACATTCCCCACCGCGATGCACATCGCAGCGTATAAAATATTGATCGAGCAAACCATGCCTAAGGTGCGGACACTGCGGGATACCTTGGCAGCGAAGTCCGAGGCTATGAAGAACGTGGTTAAGATAGGCCGTACGCATTGGATGGATGCCACACCGCTCACACTCGGTCAGGAGTTTTCTGGCTACGTCGCCCAGCTAGATCATGGGTTGAAAGCCGTCGAAAACACCCTGCCTCACCTGGCTGAGCTGGCTCTCGGTGGCACCGCTGTGGGCACTGGGATTAATTCACCCGTGGGCTATGCTGAAAAGGTAGCTGAACAGATCGCGGCCCTCACCGGGCTGCCTTTCGTGACTGCTCCCAATAAATTTGAATCGCTCGCCGCACACGACGCCATTGTCGAAGCCCACAGTGCGCTCAAGCGCTTAGCAGTCAGCACCATGAAGATTGCCAACGATATCCGCATGCTGGCCTCGGGGCCGCGCTCAGGAATCGGCGAGCTGGTCATTCCTGCCAACGAGCCTGGCTCTTCAATCATGCCAGGCAAAGTCAACCCTACTCAATGTGAAGCGATCACGATGGTGTGTGCTCAAGTCATGGGGAATGATACGACCATCACCGTCGCTGGCTCGAACGGACATTTTGAGCTCAACGTCTTCAAACCTGTCATGGTGAATGCCTTCTTGCAGTCAGCCACTCTCCTCGGTGATGCCTGCCAAGCCTTCAACGATCACTGTGCCGTGGGTATCGAGCCCAACCTTGAGCGCATTGGCGAGCATGTCAGCAATTCGCTGATGCTTGTGACTGCGCTTAACCGCCACATCGGCTATGACAACGCAGCGAAGATCGCCAAAAAAGCCCATGCCGAAGGCACATCACTCAAAGAAGCAGCTCTCGCCCTCAAGCTTCTCACCGAAGAACAATTCGACGCGTGGGTGGTGCCCGGCGATATGATCGGGTCTTTCTAATAACATCCTACACGATCGATTGGTAAAAGCTACCCAACGCGAATCTGTGTAAATCCGTGCAACCTGTGGTCAAAATAATCTGAACCACAGATAACGCAGATGGGCACAGATATTATAATGCCGTGCGCTAGGCGGCGTGTTTGAGTATCCTTTGGTCGATGGTCAAAGGATGGTTGGCTGTTATTGCGCCAGAGCCATCACGAATATCGGATTGGTCTAAGACCTCAATTTCCTGAAATATAATCTGTGCAAATCCGTGCGATCTGTGGTCAAAAAGAA
>JABSRG010000044.1 GCA_013215165.1 Opitutales bacterium
GTCCACCGTATCTACACGGCCGACACCGACTTCCGAAAATTCGATTTCCTTCAAGTAATCAATCCTCTCACAAACCCGAAAGACTGAAAGCCGTTCCCTACCTTTTCCTTTATATCAACATTCTGAACACCGAACACTGCTCCACGAACAACACTCAAAAAGCAATGTTTTCAGCGCCCTGTCATATCTAACACGCCTTCTCCGCTACGCTGCTTCGATTCTTGAGACAAAGATCGACTACAATAAATCTACCGCTTTCGCACAAAAACTCACCCTAACACTCCTCCGTGCCACAGTGCCTCTGTGAGAGATTTTTCCAGAGCTCCACCTTGCGCCGCTAAGCGCGCGGAGACGTAATGACTTTTCAAGAACCAACGCAGCTCACCAGACCACTCCTCAGCGCTTTCGGCGATCTACGCGGCAAACCCGATTCCCGCGACAGAAACTAATTCGCTACGCGCCATCAAAACCTAAAATTTCAACTACATCCTGACCTGAACGGTTTGAAAATCGGATTCGACTTTACCCATTATACCATCAACTTTGAATCCATGAGCGATCTCCTAAAACGCATCACCGTTGAGCCTGGAAAGTGTGGCGGGCGACCCTGTATTCGCGGCTATCGCCTCCGGGTAAGTGATCTTCTCAGTCTAATCGCCGCAGGCTCTACCCATGAGGAGATTTTTGAGGACTATCCCTTTCTGGAGACCGACGACATCACAGCTGCCCTCACCTATGCCGCGCAGCAGACTGACCATACGATTATCGTCGGTGCTGCGTGAAATTTTTAATCGACGTCCAATGCCCACTCACTCTGGCGCGCTGGCTCCGAGGCCGTAACATGGACGCTATTCATGCGCTCGAACAAAAATGGGGACAAAAGAGCGACCATGAACTTTGGGTAATCGCTCAAAAAGAGGACCGAATCGTAATCAGTAAAGATGAAGACTTTTTTCTCCTTGCGTCGCGCCCTGAAGACGAAGGGCGCCTGCTCTGGATTCGATTAGGAAACTGCCGCACATCAGACTTGATCACACATATCAACCGGAATTGGTCGGAAATTACAGATGCTTTTGTTCAAAATCAACGGATCGTCGAGCTCCGTTAAACCTGTTTCAAACTCCCCCAAAATGTCATAGTCCATAATTGCTCCGCCCTCTCCGCTACCCTCTATCATCATTGATCCATCACTGCTCGCAGGGCGCACCGTTCAAATGACAAAGCCTGAGAAGTAAAAGGCGGTGTTTTCAGCGACCCGTCATGTCTAAACCGATGTGGGGTGGCTACCGTCGAACAAAAGTTAAATCATGAAAGCGTCGTCATTCCACGCCATCACTGCCGCGCTCGCGAAGCACAAAGTACGCTACATCGTTGTCGGCGGACTGGCAGTAATCGCACATGGATACCTAAGAGCTACGCGGGATGCTGATCTGGTGGTGGAGCTGATACCGGAAAACATCAAATCAGCCTTCACCGCACTCGGTGAAATCGGCTATCGCCCCATTGCCCCGGTGACGGTCGAGCAGTTCAGTGATACTCAACTTCGGAACACATGGCACCGTGAGAAAAACATGGAGGTATTACAGTTCTGGAGCAAAACATACCCAGACACCCCAATCGATGTATTTATTCAACAGCCCTTCGACTTCCAGAGCGAATGGGACGCCGCAAAATGCGACCTCACCGGCGCGCATAAAATTCCTATACGTTTTGCAAGCATACCTACCTTGATCGCAATGAAGCAGACAGCCGATCGCCCCAAGGACCAGATCGACGTTGAGTATTTACGCCAAATTCAGCAGGCTTCGGGGGAATGAGTGATTTCGACACAGAAATCGATTGGCGACGATGCACATTCACGGGTAGCGAACTGGAAAGCCTCCGCGCATGGCAACGGCTCAGTTTTGACGAAAAACTCCAGGCAAACGAGGAGATGAACGCTTTTTTCGATCAGGTAATCCAACAACGACAGAAACACGGCCAACCCTACATTGACCCCAATACCGACCAACTCGTAAACCCGGCTGAAAAGCAAAAAGATGAAAGGTAAAAGGCAAAGTCTCCCGCCGACCTTACCACTCTTTCCTTTTGTTCCATTTTACCTTTTTCCTTTCACCTTTTATCCTTCCGAGGCAACCAGACAAGCTCATCGATGACCCAATCATTCTTTGAACCACGACTCGACATACTGCCAACACAGCAGCGAGCCCTCTGGCCTGAACTGAGCGAGATACCCGAGAGCTTCGTCCTTTACGGAGGCACCGCGATAGCGCTTCAGCTTGGTCACCGCGAGAGTATTGATTTCGACTTTTTCAGCCCAATGCCCTTCGACCCCGACGACCTCTTAAGCACACTACCCTGCCTCCAAGGGGCCAGAGTCACTCAGCGACAGCAGAACACATTGACTGCCATCGTAGACCGATCGGGAGATGTCTCGCTCTCCTTCTTTGGTCTACCTTCCATTCCTCGACTGTTACCCCCGCTGCGCAGCCGAGACAACCACCTTCAGGTGGCTTCTCTCACGGATCTCGCCGGCATGAAGGTGAGCGTCATACAAAAGAGAGCCGAGTGGAAAGATTATGCCGACATTGCGGCGCTGCTCGAACATGGCACCAGCCTTGAGTTGGCCCTAAGTGCGGGGCAGGCGATCTATGGAGACCCCTTCAATCCCCAGATTGCTCTCAAGGCAATGTCCTACTTCGACGACGTGCACGGCATCGACATGCAAACTAGAAAAAAAATTCAGGACGCCGTGCGACGCGTTGATTTGCACTCCCTCCCGAAAATCCCACAATCAGACACATGAAGATTCAGCTCACTCCGGACCTCGCACGAGCCACCCGTCGCTGCATCTGGTTTGAACCCCCGGAACAGGCAGTCCAAGACATTCCGCGCCTCGCAGCCTACATCCTCACCTATGGCACGCCCGAGGACATCTTTACCCTGCGGGAACAAATCGACGACACCCAACTGCAGGAGTGCCTCGACCATGCACCCCCAGGCATCTTTGACAAACGCTCCTGGGCCTATTGGAATCTCGTCATCGGCCGCTACACCCCACCGCCCCTTCCCGAACGAAAACTGGAGAATATCAAAATTTAAAGGGCAGAAGGCAAAGCCCCCTCATAATTGCTCCACCACTGCCCCAATGACGCCCGCTCATTCGGCCTAAAGGCCAAAATGCAAAGCATTTTGCCATCTACGCGCTTCCGCGCTCCGTCATAGTTCACAATTCATAATTCAAAATTCAAAAAAATGCCCCCAAGCCCGCTAGCATCCGAGACACCCTCACCCAGCATCGTCCAGCTTTGGACCAGTTTGGCGTAAAGCGGCTTGCCCTCTTTGGCTCCGACAGCCGCGGCGAACCGACCCGCGGAGATCTCGACTTTATGGTAGAGTTTAGCCGCCTACCGGGTCTCCTGGACTACGGAGGGCTTGAAATGCTTTCTCGAAGACCGGTTCCAATGCCCAGTCGACCTGGTCACTCGAGCCAGTTGCCCCAAGCGCTTCCTCAAACGCATCCAACCCGACCTACAAGATGTCGCGTGACCCGGCCTTGCGTTTAGAAGACATTCTCGAATCGATCGAGGTTGTAGAATGCTACACTGCCGACGTCGACTATGATGGGTTTTGCAACGACCCCAAGACCGTCGACGCCGTTACCCGCCGACTCCTCATCCTGAAACCCGCAATCCAGTCCATGCTCAAGCAATCTACCGAGTCGTGAAACAAGGGAAGCTAAAGCGTTACCTATGTCCGACCTGCCCCCCGTTTCAGTCCTGCGTCATCTTTAAAACTTGAACCCCAGCACACTATCATAATGATACCGATATGAAAGCAATACACGTCCGCGATGTTCCTGAGCCAATCCTCAATCGGCTGGAACTGCGCGCTGCGGCTCATCACCGATCGTTGCAACAGGAAATAAAATACCTTCTCACTGCCGCCGCACACACACCCCTCCCGAAAGCCGGCAAGCTCAAGCTCCACCTCGCCCAATCTGGCTCATCATCGGGCGCCTTGTCGCGCGATGACATCTATCAGCACGATGCACGCTGAACCGAAGAAGGTCTTCATCGACACCAATATCCTGCTCGCGGCGACGAACCAAGATCGTCCCGAGCACGCTCAATGCACTGCCATACTGGAAGCAATGATGAGCGATGCGCACACAGGCTATGTGAACGGCCAGGTACTCCGCGAATACGCTGTCGTCGCCACGCGCCCCAAGGTCCAGAACGGCTTAGATCTAAGCCCGGAAGCGGCCGCGGACAACATAGACACCTTTCGCAGCATTCTCTTCATCCTCGAGGAAACCCGCAGCGTCGCCGATGAGCCAGTCCGCCTCATCCGCACCCATGAACTTCACGGCAAACGCATCCACGACGCCAACATCGCAGCCACCGTCATCGCCCACGGCCTCTCAGAACTCCTCACCAGCAACCCAAAAGACTATGCCCCCTTCCCAGAAATCACCTGCACCCGACCGAAGGAATTCATGATTTAGAATTAAGAAATGCCGCCGCCCCTTTACTTCACCGATAGCGATAACGATCCCGAAAAAAAAGCCCATTGTCGGATAATCCATACTTCCAAGTCCCCTGCAGTTAGCACGATTCCCGAGACGGCGACCGAGAAAGATTTTTCGAGATCTAAAGGCTTACCTATGTCCTGACCTCTCCCCTCTCCAATTCATAATTGCTCCATCACTGCCCAAAGGGCGCCCACTCACTCGGCCTAAAGACCAAAATGCAAAGCATTTCACCATCTACGCGCTTCCGCGCTCCGTCATCCTTAATCCCTCAACCTTAATCCTTCATCCGGCTCAGGCCCTTGCTCTCTGCACCGCTGCTCTTTATCTTTCGACTGTGAAGATACTATACACCTACTGGACTGAGCCGGACGGCAGGCTACTCGGATATCTGAATGAGTTTCCCGAGCATTGGACTCAGGGCACCGATCTTGAAGACCTCCAAGCGCACTTGTTCGACCTGTTCCGATCCTTCTCCGACGAAACCCTTCCTGGAATAAAGCGGGTCGCCGAGTTAGATATAGCATGAAACGCAGAGATTTAGTCTCTCAGCTCGAAAAAGCAGGATGCATACTGCTGCGTAATGGAGCGTGACACGACATCTACCACAACCCGACATCGAGAAATTAACGAGCACCTCGCGCGCAAGATCCTCAAAGACCTCACTCAACACTCGCGGCTCAAAAGGCAAAACTTTACGAGTTCTCCCTCTCTTCCCATCCCACTTTCACCTTCTACCCTTTGCCTTCCTCCTTTCACCTCATGCCCGAAGAGCTCCAGAGCGACCTCGGAAATCGAACGAAGCAATTCGCCCTTCGCATAATCAGGCTTTTCCAAGCCCTACCATCGAATCCAGAAGCACAAATCATTGGTAAACAGCTCCGTCAGCTTTCATAATTCACAATTAAGAATTCATAATTCAAAAAATGCCCCAGAAGGATCTCGTTGAGCGCACCATGCAGTATGCGATTCGAATCATCGAATGCTTTAGAAGCTTACCGCGCGAGACAGAAGCACAAATCATCGGCAAACAGCTCTTAAGATCTGGAACTTCAGTCGGTGCTAACTTTAGAGAGGCTCAACGCGCCCAAAGCGATGCCGACTTCATCTCCAAACTCGCTATATCACTGAAGGAACTCGAAGAATCTGCATACTGGCTGGAGCTCATGGAAAAAACGGCAATATTTCCTAAAAATCGCCTGGCTCCTCTCCAAGACGAAACTCAACAACTCATAGCCATATTTACATCCATCACGAAAAAGAAAAAGCAATCGATGAGAAACCGATGATAGTTCGATATCAGATTCTCCTAATTTGCTGATAAGGGGATCTTTTCATAATTCACAATTCACAATTTTTAATTCTAAAAAATGAGAATCATTTTTTTATCCCTCCCCATCCTCGGCATCCTCTCCGCCATCAGCTTCGCGATCTTCGACGCCGTCCGTCCCCAGCCCGAGCCCTCGATTACCCAACCCCTCGACAGCCTCATCCCGCGTGACCTCCCCGGCTGGACGGTAAAAGACCTCCCCCTCGCCGAGACCGAAGAGCTCCGCGGGCGCGTCGAAGAAATGCTCGACTTCGACGACTACGTCAGCCGCATCTATACCCGAGGCAGCACCCAACTCATCCTCTACATCGCCTACTGGAAACCCGGCTCCGCCCCCATCAAACAAGCCCACGAGCACACCCCCGACATCTGCTGGGTCCTCAACGGTTGGGAGCCCAAAG
Organism: Opitutales bacterium; assembly: GCA_013215165.1. Taxonomy (NCBI): domain Bacteria; kingdom Pseudomonadati; phylum Verrucomicrobiota; class Opitutia; order Opitutales; species Opitutales bacterium. The sequence continues at coordinate 6,263 of JABSRG010000044.1, forward strand.
TCCGTGAGCATGGCATCGACCTCGACCTAGTCTTCGCCACCGACGCCCACCCCGCCGAATTCCGCATCTTCGAGAAAAACAACACCGAACAATCCGTCGTCTTTTGGCACGTCGTGGGGAATGACATATATACCAACGAGCGCAACGATGCCCGCGCAGTCACCCCTTCCCTAAATTTCTTAAAAACAATCCAGCAATTCGGCCTCAACCAGAAACGCGAACAATTCTTTGTCCGCGTCTCATCCAATCGCGATGTGCGCATTGTCCTCAACGAACCCTCAACCGCACCCCTCCGGGAGCACTTGGCAGAGATTGCCCGGGTTACGCCGCCGGTTGAGAGCTAGGCACTGAGGAAACCTATCGCTCATTTCAAAACATCTAAAAATCGTCGGGTTTCTTCGCTTTCCAGTCGTTTAAACTCGTTGCGAAATCATATTTGAACTCAAAGCCATGATCTATGAGCCACTGTGGCACGATATGGGTCGACATAGCTGCTTTCCGCACCCGCTTGGGATGAATCGCCGATTTTCCCCCTGTAAGCACCTGGACCAGATACGCGGCCGGAACCAGTAACCATAACGGTAGCGGTATCGTGCGAGAGCGCTTGCCTAGTACTCGCTCAACATGCTCCACCAGCTTGCTAAGCGGCTCTGTCGGATGTTCCACATAATTGTAGCGGATAATCTGCTCCGTCCGCGCCATGGTGAATTCCATACTGTCTAAGAGGCCCTCAATATAGGCATAACTCTTAAAGATCTGTGGATTCCCCGGAAAAAAGAAAATTCCCTGTTTCACCGCCTGGATCATTCGCAGGATATTCCCCGGATCACCCGGACCATAGACCACCCCCGGCCGACAGGTCACCAACCGGCGTGAAGGATTGGCCATCGCCCAGCGCTCATGAATCAGCTCAGCAGTGAGTTTGGAAATGCCATAACCGGAACTCGGATATTTGGGTGTGGTCTCGTCCGTCGCGCCTTGCGTCTCACCGTAAACGGCGATCGACGAGATAAAAAAGATGTTCGGGATACCCACATTCTCGGCAAAGGCCGTAACGTGCTCAGCTCCGGGGATGTTCGTGTCAAAATACTCCTGAAAGGCATGTCCCGGTTCCCGATGCACCGCGGAAAAGTGAAAAATCCAGCTCCCAGCCGACGGCACACCCGCATCCATCGTACTGGCCAATTGTTCGATTACAGATTCACGGACATCACAACTCACAAACTCAACCCCATCAGGCAGCGTCTCTGCGGGATTCCGTGTCTCTGCCAATACTATCCGTTCAAACCGCCCGAGAAACCGCCTCCACGTTCGTTCACCGATATACCCGGTTCCTCCGAAAATGAATGCCGTCTTCATAGTTGTCTTTGCCGCGAAAGATCAAGTCCGGTTTTCTGTTCCATATACCCAATCATCTTATCAAGGAAAATCTCTTCAGAAAACCTCTCCGCGACTTGTCGAATCTCCGACGGTATCCAGGTCTGTCTCTCAAACTCTGAAATCGTAGCAGCAAGACTTTCGGCAGTGGGTTCATAAAAAAACAATCCCGATTTTCCTGCCACCACAGTCTCAAGCGCACCGCCGCCACCAAAGGCTAAAACCGGTTTACCGCAAGCCATAGCCTCGACTGGAGTAATACCAAAATCTTCAAGGCCGGGAAAAACCAAAGCGTAGCAATTCTGCATTAACTTAGTGACTTCATCATCCGAGACCCTGCCTCTGAACTCTACCGTCGGTCCAGCTAGTGAACGCAACCGCGCCTCATCCGGTCCATTTCCAGCCACTACAAGCCGTTTGCCTAACTTCGAGAAGCCCACAATTGCTCGATCTAGGCTTTTATATCCAACTAAACGCGATACGATAAGAAAATAATCATCCGTTCTCGACGACACCTCGAACCGTTTTACATTAACCGGAGGGTTAATCACCATCGAATCACGATGATAAAACTCTTTAATCCGTTGCTGCACTGCCCGTGAGTTAGCAATAAAATGAGTCATCTTTTGCGCCGCTTTGTAATCCGATTTCCGAAACACCGGCAAAAGTGCGCGAACCACCGATTGCAAAACCCTATTGGGCACTTCGAGAGGCAGGTAGGAGTCAGGCTGCCAGAAGAACCGAGGAGGGGTATGACAATAACAAAATACTGGAGTATTCTTCGTAAACTCCGTCCACTTGGCAAACCCGCTACTGCTTAACCAGACAATATCCGCATCAATCTTACCAAGCCCCTTGAACGCGAAGGGATAAAGGGGAAAAAGCTTTTTAAAGCATCTTTCAATCCCGGATATACGCTGCATCCAAGTATTCACAACCTCACGACCCTGAAACTCAGGAAACAGAGTCTCGTACTCAGTGGCACTCGTATAAAGCGGCGCTTCACGAAAAGTGTCAGCCATCAAAGCAACAACACGCTCAGCACCTCCCATTTGAATCATATAGTCATGTACAATCTTCATTACTTAAGTAAATTTTCGATAATATCTGAAGTTGCCTGCGCGCATCGTTCCCACGTGAATTGCTCCGCATGGCACTGATATTTCTCGCCAAGTAAAGCCCTTCTTTCTGCCGGCAGACGAACCACCTCGATCATAATTCTGCTTAACACATCAGAATCAAGAGGTTGAAATGAAAACAAGTCTTCACTATTCATATCGGCAGTGATCTCGATATGACTAGGTATTGACGAAAAAATCGGAATTCCACCGCATCTCATAGTCTCAAGAATTGGAAAACCAAACCCTTCATACAAACTGGGGTAAACTAAAGCGACTGATCCAGAATAAAGAGCAGGCAGGTCGTCGTCTTCAAAGCGACCAATGCCCTTTACACCCGCGGGAACCTTTAATTGATTTCCTTCAGAAAACACCCGATCTAAAGCTCCTCCAGCAAGAATCAACGTAGCATCAAGTTGGGGCCAAACCTTTTCCCAAGCACTCAAAAGAGTTGTCAAATTCTTCCGAGGTTCAATCGATCCTACATATAAAAAATACCTACCAGAAATCTCAAATTTTGCCTTCACCTGGTTGACCTCAATCGAGCTTTTTCTGCAAAAATTTTCTCCGATCCCATTATGAACTACATGTATCTTATTTCTTGAACTAGGGACGTGATAAGCCAGCCTATCCTTAGAAGCCTGAGAAACTGTGATTATCGCTTTTCCTTGTTTGAGCAAACGAGGCACGAGGAATCGATACCACAAAGCAAAACTTTTGGAGAACCACTCGGGATGATCTAAAGTAGCAGCATCATGAATTGTAATGACAAGATTAGGATGCAACAACGGTCCTGAATTTGCAGGAGAAAATAGCAGCCGTTCTCTCACAACGAAAAACAAGAAGCACTGCTCCCACAAATGTCCCAATATTCCGCCGAAAAATAGAGAATGGGTGGGAGTGACTTCAACCTTATAAGCAATTCGTTTGGCAATTTCAGACGCGTATCTCTGAACACCCGTCGTCGGCTGCCTTAGGCACCTAGTATTTAAGGCCACATAATCAGGCATCGTATAATTGCGCTCCTCTCCTAAAGCCCACCGTGCTGAATCTCTTCAAATAGCGGCTAATGTTGTCAGCATAGAAAAACGCTAGCGACTCATATTTCAAAAATAACGACGGAGCATTGAGCTTATTGGAGATCATTATTGTCTCAGAATCGAAATCCGTACGATCTGCTGATAATTGCCCTGCTACAAGCCTAAATGCAGCCACACTCTCCGGGTGAAAATAATAACGGGGTGAGTGATTAATTGCACGACACCAAAAGTCCATGTCGGCAGCATATTTGTAAGAACCGTCAAACCCCCCCAACTTTAAGTAAAACTCGCGAGAAACAACCGTTCCCTGCTGCGTAAAGGGCGACTTCCCTAATTTCCATAAAGCCGAGAGATGCCTAATCTTTCGGCATATGGGAATAGGACTAATTACTTCACTGCTCTCGTCCACTAGATCAACTAACCCATAGGCAATATCGAAAATTTGATCATCTAGAATGTTACAAAAATTTGCGAAAAACTTTGAAAAGTAATCGCCATCATTAATGTAAGTAAAATGCGACCAATCAAAATTGGTCTGAGCAACAGCAGAATTAATTGCATCATACATAGAACGACATGATTCCCCCTCATCAACGACCAAAGAGTTCTGTGCAACTGAGGCAATCTCTGAAATTAACCTTCCTGGACAAGCGATTACATGAGTAAGCCGAACCCCCGCACTCCGCGCTCGATCTAATGAAGCAAGAGTTTCTTCAAAAAAAGTCGATTTACCCAACGTAGGAGTAACAACTAACAGATGAAATGGTCTCATAAAGACAAATAGTTACTTAGATACGCTAGATACACCGCAAAAAAAACTTCACCCAAAATGGGATTAATGAATACCATAAAGGAGACTGCAAATAAACACGAAATAAGACCGACAGCGACTGCCTTTCCCTCCTTATAACTAATCAGATTGAACATACTTTTAAAAACCTGCAATAAGACAAATGATATGTAGGGGATAAAAAAGACCCCAGATTCGTAAAAAAAGCTAATAACTCCGCTTTCAAAGTGCCTCACATTTTGACTGTTGCCCAAACGCCCCTGCGATTGTCCTATACCTGCACCAATAGGTAACTGCCTAACCGATTCTATAATGCCATTCTTCCATGCATCAATCCGTTGGCGATCGGCAGCTGAAGACACAACTCCTTTACCAAAGGTTTGCTTAAAACGAACTTCTACTGACGATCGAACATAATCGTTACCTAGCAAAGCGGTGGCTACTATCAACAAAACAACACAGCCTCCAGCCGTAATTGACCGAAAAGTTTTCCACTGCCCCAATACAACACTAAGAACAGATAAAGTCACAACAAATACTGCTATCCCAGCATATCCGACTCGTCCCAATGTCACAAGAACTGAAAGAACGGCTAGCGCGCATACACAGTAAATAATAAACCGACATTTCAATCCAGTGATTTTGAACATGCCTACATATGCTAAAAAAGTGACACTTGATAGGTAAAGTGACGCAACCGTAGACCCACTCATAAGAAATCCTGGCCTCCTAAATTCTTCGACAGCGGTGAAAGCCCGCTCGACATAAACCCCGCCTGCTCGGATATGAAGAAAAGCCCCGGTCAAAGCATCATAAATAATTCCAAATGACACGAAACCTATTGCTAAGATCAAGCCGAAATAAACCAATAACATAGCCTCCCTTCTTAGTTGCCTAAAAACAAATAAGCACCAAATAAAAATCAAATACGGAATTGATCCGCCAAAACATGCGAACAATGAAACATCTCTGAAAATCAAAGAAGAGACGAACAGTCCTCCCCAACAAAAACATCCAAATGAAAGCTCGTACAACGTCACCTTATCAAAATGTTCCTTCCTGCCAAAAAAGACAAAGCAGACGGAAGTCCCCAAAACAATCAACTCCTTCCAAATGACTATTTCAGAAAAAATCGCCGTAAGGAAAAAACTCGGAAACAAGGTCAGTGGAACAAAACCGAAAAGTAAAAAGGAAGATATAATTATCGAGACACTTCCGAGTCTGCTAATATTGCTTTTCATTTCTAGAATTTGAATGGGCTTGCGGCGGATCCATTTCTTACGACAGAACCCTGCCTCCTCAACTGTTTAATTGCAAACAGCAAAGTATCTCTCATCTCCGAGGCCCGCGCCTGGCCTTCATGATCTTGCTTATCAGAGGCATCATAAATTTCTGCTTTATAATTTTCACATTGACCGGGCCTGTAGTCCAAATCACAGCCATATATAAAGATTTCTTTATAGCCTATACTCGACACAAATTGCAAAATTGAGTAAAGAACTGTATAGTATGGTCTAAACCCTGCAAATCCGTGACCCCAAAACTCGATTACCCCTGATGGATTCCACCTGCTTCTTTCACTCTCCATAGCTAAAGGAGATTTTAAGAACCCTAACAACTTAAGAATCACTTCATTTTCATTAAAGAAATAGAACCCACATGAAATCAATTCCTTATTCACACGATTATAAGAGGTGATCTTGACAACCGATGAATCAATCTGCTCCAAACCAGAATCTTCAGATATGTTCTCATCACAGAAATAGTAAATAACATTACTTGAATTAATAGAATCTATAATCCTGTAACCCCTATTACAAACAATAACATGGTCTTTTGCATTAAGATTAAGATTTAATTCTGCAATATTTAAACTTGGACCTGAAGCTACCACATGGACCCGGCTAGCCTTCTGTCTAAGTGTCGACACGAGCCGATTAAAATTCAGGAGGCGAAAAGGAGATAGAACAAGACCTACAATCTTTGAAATAGAAGATCTTTCTCCCTGCGGATATGCAAAAATACTTAGTATGTTTTCCAGAAGAAACATATCATACCATTCCTCTCCGACTGCGCTTATAACAATACAGTTGAAAGCGAATATCCCATTTTATCGATTCGATCCAATTCAGGCCAGACGCACCTTCAGGAAAATTAAAGTCACGCAGAATTTGCCTAGGCAAATTGCTCCTCCATCTAAAAGCCTGCTCATTGGGAACCCTCTTCAGCTCCATCATATGACCATCTCCACGGTTCGAAACGCTGTAGAATCGAAGAATCTCCGTCCTAGCATCATTCTTTAAAATTAGCCCCATTTGATCTATAAGGTTAAATATCACTTCTTGATCCCGACAAATCTCTTCATAAGTAATCGAAAACGCATCCATATCCTCACGAACCATATGCTCCAGAAAATCGCGGCGCTGATTAACCAACTCATTCAATAAAGCCCATGGTCTTCGCCCCTTCAAAAGAAAGATAGAGCTATCGTTTTTCAATGAATTTTCATACAAGGCCCAATCCTCATAAACCCAATCCCAATACATACCAGACGAATGACTATCAATCACTCCATAATTACAGCGATCTAAAAAAAGACTCGTAAACTCACAGTCAGAAAAAACGCTGCAAAACAGACCATGAGCCTCGATTCTAGGTTGCTTTATGATGAGGGTGTCGGCTGAAACATTATTAATAAATTTATTAATATGGTCCCGGAGAATGTCTTTGTATGCCTCACAATACTGATTCTTTCCATTTCGAATAAAGAACTGGTTATCCAAAAAATCCCAATCAAACTTTCTGCCTTTGTCTAAATTGGTCCATCTTATTCGCTTTACAATATCTTGCGCATTAATTCCAGTAAAAGGCTTAAAGTTACTAGAGAAGGGTTCAAACAAGTAATGCACGCCATCACACAGCGACAGCATCTTACCAAGCCAAGTAGTACCGCTCCGAGCATGCCCGTTAATAAAAATAACCCTCATCTTGAGAAAAACAGCCTCTCCATAAATTTAAATTCATCTTACGCAAAATAATGATCACTAGTTACAAAAAAAATGAGGGCCACTCTCCTATCGCCCCAGAGGAAAAGAGTATCTCTCTGAAAATCCTAGATAATATCTCAGGAAAAAAAACAACGATGCGAAAAACGCACCTGCTTCCACTCCAACAACAATCCATGACATTCCAAGAGCACCGAACTGATTTGGCAACACGCATGTAAAAAGCACAGAGCCCAAACTCGCTAATCCAAATATCCAAATTCGCAGCGTCTCTTTCCGGTTTATAACCAAATAAAGCTGAGACAATATTCTACCGCAGGCGACAAAGAAGATCACCGGCGCCATGATCTTAAGAAATTCGCTGACTCCTCCGAAGCCATCCCCGGCCACTATCCTCACGATATGATCTGAATAAAGAACGATGAGAATCACACCGGCACCAACAACGCCTCCCACCGAGCACAATGCAACAAGGAGGTATCGATGATATAAATCGACAGAACTCTCCTTTAAAACAAGTAAGCGAGGGTAAAGCACCTGAATAATCGGCACAGTGAACTGATTGGCAATTGAAATCATTCTGTACGCAACACCAAACTCTCCGACAACAGACACAGAAACCTGTTGAGCGAACACAAGTGGACTGATCCTTGTGTGGCTCATAGCCAAAACGTTACCAATAAAAATTCGGAAACCGGCTTTCAAAAGAGTGCAGACGCCAAATTCGCCGAACAAACTCTCGTATTTGGGAAAAATAGAAAACGATTGATAAATGATGACGTATGCAGCTGCAAGATTAATGACCTGAACAAAAACCATCAACATTCCATACACGATCAGATCCTGTTCACTATTTACAAATGCAACAACAAAAAAAACTAGAAGGAGACGACTAATAACCGAAACGACCGAGACTACTTTAAATTTCTCTAATCCCTGAAAAAGGTAAAGAGGAAACAAACCTTCAGCAGCAAAAGCCAAACACCTTAGGATCAAAAAATAATACGCGGAAGTATCTCGCTGCAATTCTAAAACCGGAAAAAAAGCCAACAGCAAAACTGCGATGAAAAACACAACAAACTGGTATAATGAGACTGAAAACAGGATCTTAGAGAGCTTATCTCGCCCCATTCTATTTTCGGTCACAAGCCTCGTCACTGAAAGAGAGAAGCTGTAGGCAGATAAAATGCTCAAAACACCAACTAGAATGTTTGCATAAACAACAACACCATAGGCATCAGGGCCAAGGACCCGAGTTAGATAAGGTAGAAGCAGTAACGAAACCAATAGGTTACTAACCTGCAGAAAATACAAACTGACGGCATTCGAGAACACAACGAACAATGGCTAGAGCTTAATCTTACGCTGTAACCGGCTGATACCTACTTTTAGACGATTAGCAGCTGTATTTCCGACCCTCTTTCTTCCTTTATAAATAAGGTCAGGCAACGAAACCTCCATAAATTGGTCTCCCTCATGCATTAGAGATAATTCCTCCTGCCGTCCAAATTGCTTCGGGTTTGCCAACACGCTACTATATGCGTCCACAAATAGCTTGGCCAAACTCGCCTCAGCCCAATACTTATGCATCCAGTCTCGACTAGCATTCCCAACTGCCTTCAAAGCTTCACCATCCCCCAGTAAACCCACGATTACGTCGTAAGCATCCTCTAGCCTACAGTTAACAAAAGGAAGGCGATGCGCCCCGGAAATATACCGCATAACATATTTTGTTCTACCATCTAAATAACAGACAGTAGGTTTGCCGAGAGACAAACCCTCCAAACCGTTAAGATGGAAACTACCAGTCACGAGCTCATCTAACACGACTTTTGCATTCAGTTTTCGAGACATAACAAAGCCGTGTGGCTTCTTGCTTATTACTTCATAACAAAACCCGACATTCTTCGAAATCCTACGAAGCAATGCCTCCGTCTCAACTGCACCCTTTGTGTCCCAGCGCGAAGACCACCCCGAGTTCATCCAGGTAGGGCTATAGAAAATATCAGCCCCACTCTCATCCCCACAGCTTACAATTGGCGATTCCAAAGAAACAATATTTGGCACAACATACGCATTTGGGTAGAACCTCTCAGGGTATTGCGCAATAACCAAGCATGGACAGTCGGAGTTAATTAATTCTTCAAGAGCCTCCCCTGTGCTCGATATTATCAATTCAGGCTGAGAGTGAAAATGCCGGATAACCGTCTTGCCCTTAGACATCAACTTACAAAAATCAATTACTCCAAAGTCGCGACACGTTAGGTTAACTTGATTGTGCAGATGAATAATATCTGCATTCATCGCCAGCGAATAAGCCAAATCTGGTGTTTCATTAAAAACAACATCCTGAGCGAATCGATCCCATCGATCTAAGTCAACGAGACGAGCTGACACTTCGGTATAGGAATTCATGGCGTTAACGATCCTAATAGGAGATCCAGCCAGACGAGTCTTTGAGAAATGTACGACCTTCATAGCTTAAATCAATCAATAATTGAATAGTCACGAGCCGCCCATTCATTCAAGACCTTGAGACTATCCTCGGAAGGATTAATCGTTACATTCATTCCACTAGTGGAATGACGTTTTTCTAGACGCCTTCCAGTCAACTCCTCTAAGAAATCCGACAAATCCGAAATGTTTACGACTTTAGCCGGCTTAAATTCATTATACCACCATAACTGGTTTTGAAACAAATACTCTCCTCCAAAAAGGCTCGAATAAAGCAACAAGTCAGCAAATCTATCAAAAGTGGGACACAAATTTGCAATGTATTGATGGCGCAAGACTGATTTCGGGGATTTTACGAGCCTCTGGTTTTGTTGCTCTCGAACCACAATATCCTTATATAACGAGATCGCTCGCTCGAAAGGGTCTCGCCAAACCATAAACACTGGGTATCGAAGAGACGGTAAACGAAACGGAACTTTGGCGGATCGATACTCATGGTAATCCCCAATGGCCTTACCCCCAAACTCTTTCATGTACGTATAAAGCGTGTGTGTGCCATTCTTAGGCACGCACACAAATGAACATCCACATTGCTTAAACAACACCATATCAATTACCTCTCAAACTGATTAAAATTATACAATTAAAAGACAAGCATTCTAGATTACAAACCCGCTTTCACTATGTCGTGAATTCTAATGATACCGACACATTGGATATTTACAGAACTCACCACCGGTAGCACCGAAATTTGGCTTTCACGGTCTTCCATGATGCGCATGGCATCGATAGCGAGAACGTCAGGGGTTACGGTGATCGGATTCATGGTCATCATTTCTGCGGCAGACAGAGTATTCCAGTTTTCCGAGGAGTGGCGCTTTAGGCAGCGGCGTAAATCACCATCAGTTATGATGCCCAATAGCTTGTTATTCGCATTCACCACGCACGCTGCCCCAGCCTGAAAGCGAGCCAGCATGTCAATTACCTCCACAAAGGGTGCTTGAGGTCCGATAAGTGGGTTTTGCTCACCTTGATGCATTAGCGCTCCGACTCGAAGAGCTAATTGTTTACCTAAGCGACCGGCGGGGTGATTGTAAGCAAAGTCATCTGGCGAAATTCCTTTCATGCGTGCCACAGCAACTGCAAGTGCATCCCCTATTGTCAATTGCACAGCCGTGCTACAGGTGGGCGCCAAGTTATGATCGTCAGCCTCTCTGCTGACTCCAGCATCCAACACAATGTCCGCTTCTTTAGCTAGCTGGCTGGTGAGATTACCCACAATCGCTATGTGTGGAATATTTCTTAGACGTAAGTGCGGAAGCAACAGAGTAATTTCTTCAGTAGAGCCACTATTACTAATTAGAACTGCTACATCATTTTTCGAGACTATCCCGATATCTCCATGCAAGGCATCAGATGCATGCATGTGGATTGCACGCGTCCCAAGACTGGAAAAGGTCGCTGCGATCTTCCGTGCGATAATTCCAGACTTACCAACCCCGATTAAGACAACCTTATCCTCACAGGCCAAAATAAGGTCAACCGTCCGAGAAACCGCTAGATCGTCTATACGTCCGACCGCTCGGGTAAGCGCATCGCGCTCTTTTTCAAGAGTTACCCGAAAAGCGGCGACCGAATCTTCTGTCACATTTCTTGTCATAGCAGAACCTTGATCACGAGTTTAAGGACCTCAGAGCAATCAACGTTTGCAATACCGGGCGCATGAAGATCGGCAGGAAAGAAAACTTCCAGTTTTCCCGGAAACATATCAATGGTCGTATAGCGCGTGCCGATTTGCGCAAACTCCAGGTCCTTTTTCACCTCATAGGGCTGGATGACCACGTGCGATATCTCATCTGAAACAAGAATTTGCTCACGACCTTTTAGGACGATCTGAATATCTGCGTATCTACGATGAGATTCAAAGACGGCCTGATCCAGAGCTTTAGGTTGATACTGAGCCACCTCCGCAAAGACTGATTCACCATCGATCGTATGTCGTCCCAGAGGGATCTTGGAATCGATCGACTTTAGCCACTGATGCGCCAGATGAAAACCATCTGAGAAACGACTCAGCATGCGCCATTCATATTCCGACTGCTCCAAAAAAGTGATCATATATTTTGGGATTCTTCATCGGGAAATAGGGAACCAATCAAAAAGCATAGAGATGCATGAGCTAAATCAATCGCCATAGTTACTCCTCGGTTTCCCACAAAGGATGCGTGCCCATTTCGTCGACCTCTTTTCGCCATACTCAATCAATACTTTACTCATTACCTACAAGAGTTTTAATCATCGGTATAAGCTTCTGGAACTTGCCGTGCCAGTTATGGAGTTTTGCGATGCGGGTTTTGATTTCTGGGTCGGCGACGCCCTCTTGAATGAGGGTGTGGATGTGACCAAGCCGATCGGCGCCGTTGTCTAGGGCTTGGTCGACTTGGTTGGTGAGGAGGCCGCTGACGAGTTTGCGGAGGCGGATTTCTGGGGTGTAGTGGTCGCGGCGATCTCCGGGGATGAGGGCTTGTTGAACGGCACCGAGGGAGCGGAGGGTCTTGAGCCCTTGGGAGGCTGAGCCTTTGGAAATGCCGAGGCGGTCGGTGATGTCGTCGAGGCAAAGCGGCTGGGCTGTAGCGAAGAGGACGCCGTAGATCTGGCCAATGGATTTTTGAAAACCAAAGGATTGTGCCACGTGGACGAACATCTCGACGATAGCATTCTCAGCTTCTGTGAGCTGAATGACTGGCGGGAAGGGTGTGGCTGTCTGGGATTCAGGCATTTCGAATTGTTCAGAAAAAACTGAACAGATCCGCGAATGTCGAGTTGAAATTCAAGAATCTTGTTGGAAGAATGAATAGGAATTGGAGTTATCCGCGAATGAACGCTAATTCACGCGAATGTTTTTTGGAATGGAAGCTACTGCCAGGGGCTTGCGTGAACTAGCCTAGCAAAAAGGTGAAAGCCATTTTAAATGTTGAAGACTATTTGTAAGGCACCGTGTCGATTTTAATCCTGGTTCGTTATCAAAATTAAAGTTTCAGCACACTTTCGCATTTTCCGCGGCTTTAAAATAGTGTTCAGACTGCAAATTTCCGTTTTCCAAAGGGCCATTCAGGAATAGTGAAGAGGTTGCGTAGGCGGAAGGCTGCGGGTGAGAGCACGAGGAGTGAAGCGCGGGCGCTATCCGCAAACCAGGGCATTTCGAGAGTGCTACGGTGTTCCGGGTTCCAGGTCCAATCTGGAAGATCGAGTTGGCATTGTTCGCACAGCCAGTCAGCATAGGCAGCGAGGTAGACATCCGCGATCTCCCCACTCGCAAATTTGTAGGCAGAGCAGCGGAGGCTCTTCGGAAACCAAAGCCTGGACGACGGTAGCGATATCATCAACGCCCCGACCGATCGTGTGAATTCAATCACGCAGACTTTGGCCAAAGGATTCCAAGCTGTCACTCCCCCAGCGACGCTTATTAGAGCGTCCGTGGCTTGATCAAGCTATTGGTCATAGGAACCCTTCACTGTTTGAATTACGCTGGACAGATCATTTTCTACACCGCCTAAATCCCGCTCAATTGCTTCCCAAAGGATTCGCTCATCAAGCACATCGTAACCATGGGCGATATTATTGCGCATCCCAATAATTCGGTGTCCATTTTCTATGGCATCAAAGATCTCTTCATGCGCGTTTCTCAGACGATACATCGCCTTCCCCAACACCTCGAACTTACGCTCAACGGCCGCCTGCGCCATGCGATCCTTTTGAAAATCGGCAAACGACTTTCCCGCGACAAACTCCCGAAGATCGGAGATTGCCGTACGCATATCAGTGACGAGCTTCTATATTTTATGCTGCATAAAGCCTCCTGCAGGTGCGCACCACTTCATCTCTAAAGACCTGGTTACGGATAGCTTGTTGACATACTAGATCAACGGGCCGCTGGAGCTGGGCCTCCAGGGATTCCTTAAAATCAAAGTATTGAGCAAAGGCCCCTTTTGGATAGTCAGGAAAAAACTCGACGAGCAAATCGACATCACTCGCTTCATCAAAATCTTCACGCAACACCGAACCAAACGCATACAACGCCCTGACCCGGTGCTCGCGACACAGGACGGTGAGGTTATTGATTTGGTTCAGGAGGCACATTTTTGAATGATAAAAGTAGTGATAAAAGGAAGGCACGGAAACTCGCGGAATGATCCTTTAATAATGAGTTCTTTAGAGAAGCCTCGAGCGCAAGGTATGTTTTATTCTTATCCGTTTCTATCGTGGCTAAGTGAATTACCAGGTATTTAGGCAAGAGGTGGAGTTCGCGCAGGATCGAAGCCGCAGTCATTCCGATAGTTAGAAGCTAATTTCAATAGACTTTTATTTTCAGCGCACTTCCGCGTTTTCCGCGGCTTCAGAATTTTTTATCCGATATTCATTCAGAATCTCCCGCCGTTCGTAGTTGAGTTGGGCATAGGCTGCGAGGGTGTGAGTTTCCCATAGTTCAGCGGCGTAAGTGTCAGCGGTGAAAAGGCGGTCGCCGGTGGTGATGACCTGAATAGCTAGGACAGTCGAGGCGCTGTTGAGGTCGACGAGGTCGACGTGCTCGACGCCGAGGGCTTCTGCGAGGTCGTTGGCCAATTTAAACTGTGTTAACGCCGACAACTCGGGATTGGCAAAGTAGGCAAGATCGAAATCGCTGCCCGGCCTACAGCCCGCACCGCCCCGCGCCCGCGAACCGAATAAATACAGCGCCTGCAGTTCAGCCCCGCATTGAGCGAAGCCCGAGCGCACACAGTCAAGCAACGCTCCTTGCGTATATTCACGTAAAGCGCTCGAGGCATCCGTAGAGCGGCAATTCGGCTTGGGAAGATTCATGATTCCTCTTGCGTTGATCTCCGGATCGCTTGGCCAAAGTCGAGCAATTGCTGCAGGTTTTCCTGAACTATCGATTCAATGATTTCCAATTTTAATGTTTGGTATTCATGAATCGCGATATTTCTAAATCCCACCATATTTTTAAGGCATCGGCTCAGGTCGGGAGAGATCACATGGTTTTTCTCCAATAAATCGAAGGCGTCGCGGCTGCTCTGCGGCACTCCAAACCGTTTCATGTGGACAGTATGCATCGCAAGGTCGATAGCGGCTTGGCAAGCTCGCTCAAGATTCAAAATAATAGACTCCTGCTCCAGCATCGCATCCAACAAGGAGCCCGAAAGCGAGCCGTGCACTTCGCGAATACGCGCTACACACCGCTCGATTGTGACTACCTTATTGATGACGACGTCATTCATTTGCTATCATTTATGACATCCACTGCGCATCCGACAAGGGTTTCTGATAGGCCATCTTTTTGCCTGGCATTCAGGGATTTCGAGATGTTTTGAGAAACTGACTAAATCCGCGGGTATTGAATAGTGATTGGGAATGGGATTTATCCGCGAATGGACGCTAATTCACGCGAATGAGTCACGAGTCGATATAGCCTATCGACTTTTTCTCTGACCTTTTACTTTTCTAATTCTGGATCTGTGATCTTGTCTTTCTCAGCAAAATCATAGGCAAATCTTTTGCGAATTGCTTTACAAGGAGGGAGAAAGTAAGAATATCTTACAATGCTTAAAACACTATCCTCGAAAGGGCAGTTAGTATTGCCGGCTAGATATAGGCGGCGGCTTGGGTTGGAAGTGGGTAGCCAGGTCAACGTCATTGAGGACGGTGATCGTTTGATCATCGAGCCGACGCAAACTACTGAGGTCAAATTTGTCTCTTTGCCTGGTGCGCCGAAACCTGTGCTTTCGATCGGTCCCAACAGGCTGATATCGAAGCATGATTTGATCGACCCGCTGTCGAACGATGACTGAATACTTACTGGATGTGAACGTGCTGGTCGCTTATGCCATTCAAGAGCACGTTCATCATGAGCGTGTGGTTTCTGGATTGTCTGAACGTGCGGAAAATGGCGATAATTTCTGCGTCTGTCCGATCGTAGAGCTGGGCTTGATCAGGAATTCCATGCGCATTGGCGGAATTTCCATCAAAATAGCCAAGCAACTGATGACCCATGTGAGCGAAAACCTGGTTTTAAAGAGGATACCCGATTCGGTTTTTTCCCAACAGCTTCCCAATTGGATTCAGGGGTATCGCCAAACAACAGATGCATATCTCGTCGCTCTAGCCGAAGCAAACGGATGCCAGCTACTTACTTTGGACGTTTCGATTCCCGGAGCTGAGGCTATGTAGCGAGAGGCAAACAGGTGCCGTTATTTCTTAAGCTCAGGTTGTTCGAAGACATTTGAGGATGAGAATTTATCCGCGAATGAACGCTAATTCACGCGAATGAGTTTGGACTTGCGTTAGCGTGCAAGCTTTTCTTTCAAACCATTGGATATTATATATTTTGAACGGCACATCCTTTAGTATGAGCCCTGATTGCATCCAGCAAAATCGATCCGCTTTTTCTGGCGTTGGGATATTAACTCGGATTTGGATCACAGTGGGCAAGCCTGACTTGTGCTCTGCCAACAGCCTGCCGAAATCCAAATCCTGAGTCACAATCACATGACTCCCCTCACGCGCATACTTGAATATTTCTTTGTCAGGAACGCCTTGCTTACCGACCTGTGTCCAGTGTCTTGCCTTTAATCCCTCAGCTTCGAAGAAATCCACCCAACGCCAAGTTAGATTCTCGTCCAGGATAAGCCCTGATTACGAAGTTTTGACAGTGAACTCCTGAAATGCGCAAGCAGACGCAGCAAATTCGAGAGCGGCACGGATCGAAGCTTCGTCTAGCATGGGATAGTCCTCAAGAATTGCTCTCATCTCACGCCCAGCCGCTACTTGGCGGACAATATTGCTCACCGTTATGCGGGTGCCCCTAATACAGGGCTGGCCCTGCATGATGAGGGGATCCGAGACCACTCGGTCGAAATTTTCCATGATCAGAAGATCGACGATATTTTCAGAAACACAATGATGAAGGGGTGTTTAGGCTCAAAGTGGAGAGAATGGAGATTTATCTGCGAATCCACGCGGATGAGTTTGGACTCGTGGCAGCCTGGTGGCTTTTCTTTTTCCCTTTTTAATTATGCCCTTCGAACTGGTGCCTAAACAAATGGGTTTACAACGCGGACTCCTTCATAGGACTGCCCATGATTGAGATCTTCGGAAAGGAGTGTCTCGCAATTCGCTAGGCGTGCAGCTTCTAGAATCGCGGCATCCCAATAGGAGAGTTGCCAGCGTTCTTTTGCTTGCAGGGCTGCATCGAAGAGTAGTGTTGAGATGTCGACAATTGGATACCGTTTCCAACTCTCGATGAGCCCGCAGGCTTCTTCGTGGAGGAGTCTATCCGCTCTGTTGGGCCGGGTGGCTTGGACGTAGAATTCTTGCAAGACCTAAACAGACAGGTGCAGATCGTCCGCTTCTAGAATTTCAGCAGCAATCGCCTGTCTCTCGGCCTCAGCAGGGTCTTGGCTGACTTTATAAAGGAGGATATTCGTATCAAGAAAACGCATGGCGGTCATGAAGCTCGTCTCGACTTGAACGCTGGCTGGCTGAGAAACCGGTCCGGCGCTGAGCGATTTGTTGCAACATCTCTGTTTCCTGACGCCGCAAACTTTCATGCTCTGTTTCCTCGGCTGCAATCTCCTCGAGGTGCTTCCGCACTATAGCAGACACCGAAGTGCGTTGCTCCGCAGCGCGTAACCGCGCCCTGTGATATACACTATCCCCCACGGAAACTGTGATATTTTTCATTTTCACAGGTTTTCCCATTTTAATGAGGGATCAAGTGAAACAAGAGATCCAACGAGAGGGATTCCGCTGCCAGAGTTTTGGACATATTTTATCCGCGAATGGACGCTAATTCACGCGAATATTTTTACTGCGGAATGTGCTGACAGAAGCTTGCTGGAGATGGCGTAGCAAAAGGGGGGTTGTTATTTTAAATGTTAGAGATTATTTGCTAGGTGCCATGTCGATCCTTGTTCTGGTTCGTCATCAAAATTAGAGTTTCAGCGCACTTCCGCGTTTCCCGCGGCTTAAGAATAGTATTCAGACTGCAAATTTCCGTTTCCCAAAGGGCCATTCAGGAATGGTGAAGAGATTGCGTACGCGAAAGGCCGCGGGCGAGAGCACGAGGAGTGAGGCGCGGGCATTATCCGCAAACCAGGGGATTTCGAGCGTGCTACGGTTTTCTGGGTCCCAGGTCCAATCTGGAAGGTCGAGTTGGCATTGTTCGCACAGCCAGTCGGCATAGGCGGCGAGGTAGACATCTGCGATCTCCCCACTCCCAAATTTCTGAGCGAGCAGCGGTGGTTCTTCAGATACCGCAATCTGGACGACCGTAGCAATATCATCAGCACCCCGACCGATCGCGTGGATCCAATCACGCAGACTTCGACCAAATGATTCCAGACTATCACTTGCCAGCGAAACGTCCTGCAGGGTCTGCGGCTTAATCATACTATCTGTCATCGGAATGAACCTCCCCTAGAATCGATTTGATTAAAGCTGCATGCTGGTCAGGCAAAACGTCATCGGGAAAATAACGGTCGATATGCGACTGCACCTCTGCCACCGTGCCAATGTTCATTTTCCGAAGTAGGAACCGAAGATCCGCCTCATCGCCCGAGTAACCAGGCAGGGCTCTCCGGGATGCCATCGCTTTGAGAGCCAAGAGGTAACTGGCGGTGGGCACGCTCACTTTTAATCCCTGAAATTCTTTAGCAAGGGGTCGCTTTGCGCCCACCGGAGCGAGAAATTGCGAAACATCCGAATTCAACCAGTCACGGTCGAATCCGAACTCCTTTGCGACCACGGCCACGATTTCTCGACCCTCCACTTCTGGAACGATTACAGCGTCCACGTCTTTCGTGATTGCACGGCTATTATACACCAAGAGCATGACCGCTCCTCCATAAAGACTCACCTCTAATTGCAGCCCACGCTCATGAGCGATCTCGCCCATACGTCGGAAAGCTTCCAGAATAAGTTCTTTGGTAAGTTGAGGCATCAGCGCATATTTGGGTCTTGTTATTACAGCCGTCAGGCGCCCAGGGCTAGGTTTTTCAGTATCTTTGCTTCGTATGAGACGGTGATGAATCCATGTTTTCTGAGAATTGTGCAGCTTATTATCTTTGATGGTGATCGTCTCGTAAGATGATCGATACCATTCATCCGCGAATGGAAGCGAATTTACGCGAATGACCTTGCCGCCTGCGGTCCACTTGGCTCTGGGGTAGCCAATGCGTGCATAAAAAAAGCGCAGGGATTATGGCCCTGCGCTTTTTGTCATAGGTTTTCGATTAAATTAGTATTTTACGCTGCAGCCGTAAGGGCGGGTGGTGGCTTGGGCGATCTCTTCGCCGGCCATTAGGCTAGTCAGGGCAGCGTTGACGAAGTTTTCGGCTTTCGCGATATCCTTGGCGCTGGCTGAACGAATGCTGTCGATAGCGCCGTTGTAAACGAGTGTGCCTTCGGGTGAGATGACAAACATGTGAGGTGTGGTGCGTGCCCCGTAGGCTTGGCCGACTGTTCCGTCTTTATCGAGCAGGAAGGCAGTTGCGGCTGTCTCCTTTTCCTCAGCGTAGGCGATGTGCTGCTCTGCAGTTAGGAAATCACGATGATCAGGGTTCGTGGAGTTAATAGCCAGCCACACAACGCCCTTGTCCGTCCACTTTTCCTGAGTCTTCTGCATATTTGAGGAGTCGTAGAATTTAACAACAAAGGGGCAATTCGGATTGAACCATTCCAATACCACGGTTTTGCCTGCAAAGTCTGATAGTGAATGTGTGGTGCCGTTAGCATCAGTCAATGTGAATGCTGGTGCCGTCTCACCGACGGTTGCAGCGGACATCAATGATGCCGCGAAGATGAATACGATAGATATGAGTTTTTTAGTCATGGTGAGTTAGTTGTTAGTCAGGAACGGCCATTAAGAAAGGCTGAGGAGGCAATTTGTTCACAAATTTTGTGATTCTACTTCGAAATCGAACCACTGACATGCAGCTTGACATCAATTCGAGCAACATCATGTTCCATGTGCTTTCCGCGGGTTGATAGCTCAATCGGTAGAGCAGTTGCCTTTTAAGCAATTGGTTCCGGGTTCGAGTCCCGGTCAACCTACCAATTCGGAGAATAAGGAGATGGTGAGTTAGTTGATAAGGGGCGCGCATAGTAATGAGGACTCGACCCCGCGGGTGGTCCGGTTCTCAGCCAGCTGAGCCCGGTTAATTGAATTGTTGCGTGAGCTTCGAGCCGCCGGGCTGTTTGGCCACAATCAATCCAAAATCGACGGAAACAAAAGGAGACCGTAAAATACTTTCAGACAGAGCTAGCTATCGGAATTAGACTTCAACGTGACCACTCAGTAGGGCGTCGACCTTGTCCTGGTTATCCGCCTCGAGGAGACCCTCCACTACAGCAAGGATATCACCGTCGAGGAATTGATCGAGACTGTGAACGGTGACATTAATCCGATGATCAGTGATACGGCTTTGCGGAAAGTTATAAGTCCGAATGCGCTCGGAACGGTCTCCGGTACCGATCTGGCTTTTTCGATTCGCCGCATACTTGGTATGCTCCTCATCTTGCTTACGCTGGAGTAAGCGAGCACGTAGGACGGCCATTGCTTTGGCCTTATTTTTTAACTGCGAGCGCTCGTCCGAGCAATTGACGATCAACCCGGTCGGTTTGTGTAGGATTTGAACTGCAGAATCTGTCGTATTTACCCCCTGCCCACCGGGGCCACTCGCTCGCGCAACTGTAATCTCCAGTTCATTGGGATCTATGGAGATATCCACCTCCTCCGCCTCAGGCAACACCGCCACTGTCGAGGTAGAGGTGTGAATACGCCCGCCACTTTCAGTTACCGGGACACGTTGGACTCGGTGCACCCCACTCTCAAATTTGAGCGTCTTATACGCCTCCTCGCCTTTGAGAAGAAACGTAACCTCCTTAAAACCACCTGTTTCTGATTCGCTCGCACTCATCGGCTCGATCGACCACCCACGACGCTCAGCAAAACGCTGATACATGCGGCACAGATCAGCAGCAAACAAGGATGCCTCATCCCCACCTGCACCCGCGCGAATCTCCATCACAATATTACGATCATCGGTCTCATCGGGAGGAATCATGGCGACCAAAACGGCTTCTTTGAGCTGTTCAATCTTCTCCTCAAGCGGCGCGATCTCCGCCTCAGCCATTTCCTTGAGCTCAGCATCCATGTCTGGGTCAGCAAGCATCTCACGACTGTCGGCAAGCTCCTGCACAGCCCCAAGCAAATCCTCGTAGAGCTCGATCAGCTTGCTCACCTTCTGATGCTTTCGAGACATAACCGCAGCATTGCGTTGGTCACTGTAAAAGTCAGGCGCCTGCATCTGCTCATCGAGCTCACTCAGCTTCGCTTTGAATGGTTCAATCGGTGGGATGCCTTCCATAAATTCAAATATTCGAGATAGCTAATGAAGATGCCACCCTACTCAGCACCTTTCAAGAGTGCATTAACTATGAATTTGATCTTAACATTTCGCTCGAAGTTCGCCGCTGACCTCATTTATTGAGCCCGCATGATCGGATTGCTCTATTTTGTCTCTGCATTGATTTTTGTCTGTGTTGGCGCGGGCATGGCGCTACAGGAAGGGCCTTCTCAAACTGCGCTTAGCGTCACCGCACTCCTGCTCGTTTTCCTCCTTCAGGTTTTGATCCTGGTGACCTTTGGGAAACTCAAAGCGCAAGCAGGTAAAGCAGAGAACGCAGATGCTGAGGCGCAACCTAGGGAGCCCGAAAAAGCCACACTTCCACCCGAGCCCGCGTCCCCAGCCGTCCAGTCAGACGGACTCGTGCTCGCCTCTCTACTACAAGAGAAAGGACGCTTCATTGATTTCGTGATGGACGATGTTCAAGCGTACTCGGATGCCCAAGTCGGTGCCGCGGCACGCGTTGTCCATTCCGGTTGCCGAGACGTTATCCAAAAAGCGCTAGGGCCTGAGCCTATTGCAACGAGCCCTGAACAACAAACGATCACTCTCTCAGAAGACTATGATCGCGCGGCCTTCCGCGTCACCGGAAAAATGCCTGCTAACGGCGCCATACAGGGCAAATTAGAACACAAGGGCTGGCAGGCTTCGCGCTGTGACCTACCTAAACCGACCCAAACTCTCGAAAAAGCAGAGGGATTCACACTCGCGCCTGCCCAAGTCAGTAACTGATTATTTCCAACAATTTGTTATGACCACGACACACATCGGCATTGATCTCGGAACGACAAACTGTGCCGTGGCTATTGCACAGGGTGGTGCGGATGCCGAAACTCAAGGCATCCCACAGATTGGCGCCCCCGGCCGCGTGGATACACTTCCGACACTGCCGTCATCCATCTACATGTCCGGCGAACAAGAATTTGATGCGGCTGGGCTCAAGTTGCCGTGGAGCGCCGAGGGTGACCCGTTAGTCGTGGGGACCTTTGCTCGTGAGCACGGCCCCCATGCACCGGAGCGCCTGATTCACTCTGCTAAATCCTGGCTATGTAATCCAAATGTAGATCCATCTGATGCCCTACTTCCTTGGCAAAGTCAGGCCGTGGAATCCAAACTCTCACCGCTTGAGGTCTCTGCAAAGCTCCTGAGCCACATTCACGCTAGTCTGCAAAACACAAACTCTCTCCCCGAAGGAACCCGCTCGATCATAACCGTTCCCGCGAGTTTCGATGATGCTGCGCGACGAGCCACACAAGTCGCGGCGCTTGAAGCTGGATTTTCAGAGTCGACCCTTCTCCTCGAAGAGCCTCTGGCGGCGCTTTACGCTTGGCTAGAAACACAGGGGAATAACTGGCGTAAGCAGATTGAACCTGGACAGCTTGTCTTAGTTTGTGATGTGGGCGGAGGCACTTCGGATTTCAGCCTGATTGCAGTCAGCGAATCCGACGGGGATCTACGACTCGATCGCGTGGCTGTCGGTTCGCACATCCTGCTGGGTGGGGATAACTTGGACTTGGCTTTAGCCTACATTGTCAAAGCTCAGCTAGAGAACCAAGACACCCAACTCGACGATTGGCAGTTTCGTTCTCTAATTCAGAAAGCGCGCGCCGCTAAAGAGACACTGTTCAATAACCCGGAATTGTCGGTCGCTCCCATATCACTAGAGTCACGAGGCTCTAGCCTATTTGCCTCGACGATCCGAGCTGAGGTGTCACGTGACACCCTAGATGCGGTGATCGTTGACGGTTTCTTCGCAAAAACAGGCATCAACGATTTTCCGCAAGATGGAACATCGGTCGGACTTCAAGAGCTGGGATTGAACTACGCAGCAGACCCCGTTTTGCCGAAACACATTGCAGCCTTCCTGCACCAGGCGCAACGGAGCTTTGACAATCAACCCGAGCTAGCTGAACGCCTCGATCCAGCAGGTGAACGGCGCAATCAGGCATTCATCAAACCCGAACGTATTTTATTCAACGGAGGCGTATTTCACGCAGCAGCCCTGAGACAGCGAGTCGTCGACATTCTTTCGGAGTGGTGTGGCCAGCCCGTTGCCGAATTGGACGGAGCTCAATTAGATCAGGCGGTTGCGTTGGGAGCCGCCGCTTACGGCCGCATCCAAGAATGTGGGGAAGGCATACGCATCCGTGCTGGGGCCGCCCATTCGATGTATATAGGCATTGCATCAACGATGCCTGCCATCCCGGGATTCACCCCGCCTGTTCAAGCGCTGTGTGTCGTTCCACAAGGCATGGAAGAAGGCAGTGAGATCACTCTCGATAAGGAGTTCGGCCTGATTGTTGGCAAGCCGGTTACCTTCCAAGTGTTTAGTTCAAACAAACGCCCTGAGGATACCGTCGGCAGCTTAGTCAGTGATGCTGCCTCTCAACTCGAAACATCACGCCCCTTAGAAACGTATCTAGATGCTTTGGAAAACTTCCCTTCAGGAACACCGATTCCCGTCAAGCTACATGCACATTTGACAGCCACCGGACAGCTTGAGCTGTGGATGCAACATACCCGTTCGGACCAGCGCTTCAAAATCGACTTCGATGTGCGGCTCGATTGATGTCTAAGCTGAATGTGCTTAACCACTCGACACAGGCAAAGTGCCTGCTAAATTAGTCGTTATCATGCAAGCGGATGCACTGGAGGAAAAGCCTTTTGAAGAGGCATTGAAAGAGCTTGAAGGCCTTGTCGCAGCTCTAGAAACCGGAGAAAGTCCCCTCACTGAACTCGTCGCCTCATACGAACAGGGAAAAAAGCTTATAGATCTATGCCGAGCACGCCTGCAGGACGCAGAACTGCGCATAACGCAACTCGATGAGAACCAAACTGAAACCCAGTTTGAAGCGGACGATGCGTAAATCGCCATGGAGCCCACACGATAGATGTCATACCTAGAAAACACTCAATCACCTGAAGACGTCAAAGCTCTGCCCGCCGACGCCCTACCTAATCTTGCCGAAGAAATCCGCGCACGCCTAATTAGCGTCACCGCCGAGAACGGAGGCCACATCGGCCCAAACTTGGGCGTCGTTGAACTCACCATTGCCCTGCACCGACAATTCTCCACACCCAAAGATCGCTTTGTCTTTGACGTCTCGCACCAAGGCTATGTCCACAAATTGCTGACCGGTAGAAACAATGAAGCCTTCGACAAAATCCGCACCACAGGTGGCTTGAGTGGCTTCCTGAATCGAGCAGAGAGCGAGCATGACTGCTACGGAGCAGGCCATGCCGGCACTGCCCTCTCCGCAGCCCTGGGGATGGCTACGGCCCGTGACCTCAAAGGCACCGACGAACATGTCGTAGCCGTGTGTGGCGATGCGGCCTTCACCTGTGGCATCACCATGGAAGCGCTCAACAACGTAGCCGATTCCACGAAGCGCCTCATCGTAATCCTCAACGACAACGAGTGGTCCATCGATAAAAACGTCGGGGCCATCGCTAAGTATTTCAACGAACTCATCACCAATCCGATCTACAAACGTCTTCACGACGACGTCGGATCCATACTCCAAAAAGTTCCCGGTGGAGATTCAGTGATCAACTTCGGGAAAAAATGGAAGCACGAGACCAAAGACTTCTTTGTCTCCTCATCCCTGTTCGAAAAATTTGGTCTCCGTTACATCGGCCCGATTGATGGCCACGACCTACCCAATCTAGAAAAATACCTAGAAGTATCAAAACAATCCGATCGGCCCATCATCCTTCATGTCATTACGGAGAAAGGTAAGGGCTGCCACCCCGCACTCCAGCAACCAGAGAAATTTCACGGAGCCAGCCCCTTCGACCCCTCCACCGGAAAGAGCGTCGGCGGCAGCGGCTCCCCCAAACCACCGAAGTATCAAGACGTCTTCGGCAAAGCTCTATTGGACTTTGCCAAGCAGGACGCACGCATCGCCGGAATAACCGGAGCCATGCCGAGTGGCACCGGCCTCAACTTCTTGCGCGATGAGCTGCCAAAACAATATTTCGACGTCGGCATCGCAGAGGAACATGCGGTACTTTTTGCTGCAGGTTTGGCCACACAAGGCCTGCGTCCCGTCTGTGCTATTTACTCCACCTTCCTCCAGCGCGCTTACGATCCCATCATTCACGACATATGTTTACAAAACCTCCCCGTTTTGTTCTGCATGGATCGCGCTGGGGTAAGCCCACAAGACGGAGCGACCCACCACGGACTGTACGATATCAGTTACCTGCGTTGTGTGCCCAATACAGTCATCATGCAGCCCGCAGATGAAGATGAACTGGTCGACATGATGGCTACCGGCCTTGCACACGATGGACCTGCATTCATCCGTTACCCACGGGGTAATGCCGAGGGAGTTTCCATAAAAGAGGAGCCAAAACCGATGAAAATTGGGGTCGCTGAACCGAGAAAAACCGGAACCGACATCATCATCTGGGCCTTGGGCAATATGGTATCTGTGGCTGAAAACGTAGCCGCTGAGATTGAGTCGGAATGGGACCTGTCAGTCGGTGTGATCAATGCGCGTTTCGCCAAACCCCTGGATGCCCCCCTTCTCGAAAAAAACTCAAAACAATCCCAGCTCATCGTTACAGTCGAAGACCACGTGCGCACCGGTGGCTTTGGATCGGCCATCATCGAGACCCTCCAGCAGCTCGACATCCAGCACCCAGTCGAATGCATCGGCTGGCCGGATGCCTTTGTCGACCACGGCTCAGATGTGGGTGCCCTCCGCGACCAAGTAGGTCTAGATTCAGTTTCGATAAAAAAGACTATCCTAAAGCGTATCCGGCAGATCACGACCATCTCTCAGCGTCCAGCCGAAGCCGTTTCCGCATAGAATCCACTTACTTTGCATGGACGCAGCGTCACTCAGTAAGCTCAACTGCGACCTGAAGACCGCAACTGAAGAACTGTCGCTGGCCCTTCAGAAACCCTTTGCTCGTAAAAAACGGATCGCTGCACAGGAACGCTTCTTGTCACAAATCGGAGCGGCTGTAGGCGCGCTCACGGAAGCTGAAAAAGTATCCAGCAGAAATTTAGAAGGCATCATGCGGCTTTGTGGCGATGCCCCCATCCAAGAAATACCGGGCGTAGAAAATCTATCTCAAGTCATCTATAACCTGCTCTGCCCTGATCATTATGACCTGCTCGAGCGCATCCGTATGCTCGAACACAAAGTATCCATCCTTGAAACAGAAAATTCAGCCTTGAAGGATCATATCACACTTTCACAAAAAAACCCTTGAAGCCCTCACGACTCACTGTCTTGATCTGGCGCTTTAACGAAGCACCCGTGGTGAAATGGATATCATTTCTGACTACGGATCAGACGTTCGGGGTTCGAATCCCTGCGGGTGTGCCATTGAGGCCAGATAGCTCAGTTGGTAGAGCAGAGGACTGAAAATCCTTGTGTCCCCAGTTCGATTCTGGGTCTGGCCACCAATTTATAATCAAGGACTTACGTAACTGTGAGTCCTTGTTTGTTTTCAAGGTGTGGTGCATTTGTGGTGCACTTTTTCTCTTCAAGATTTTTGCTCTAAAGGGCGATGTGGCGGTGGCTAATCGAGTCTTTTTAGCGAATTGTCTTGAAAACGTCAGCCGTTGTCCGACATATATGGACAGAAATGACCCCGCACTCAAACCGGCACCGTATGGTGTTCCTTCCAATAGGATAGAGGCGGGGGTTTTTATTTGGGCCAAACTTGGATGTGTGCCTCTTTGCGTTTCACGATTTGGCGGTAGTCGCGAGCGTCCTTTTTGTCCGTGAACGAGCGGGCCACTGCTCCGCACACCATATCAGCAAGCTGGATGAGACTGTTCTTTGCTGAATCTTCCATCTGAACTTTGCGAATGAGTTTTTCGTCCCCGTCAACCCAGTCATTGGCTCTGGACTTCAAGTAAGCACAAAACTGTTTTTTGAATTGTTTGCTCCCGCTGCCATCCACGACGACTCGGGCATTCCTTAAGGTATGCTTGGCGTTGCTAAAGAGATAATTGCAGGCAGATTTGTAGAGGGACTCCGGATGATTCCGAAAGTTATCGCTCTCGAGCTTTGCCTTATCGATCACGATACTGAAGTAGCTGAAATTGAGAGATACTACGGATTGCAGAAAGGTTTTCCTGAACCGTGGAGACATTTTATTGAAATGGAATTCAGTCTCCTTCTCCCATCCAAGCCCTTGCCGAATTTCGGCAATACGAACAATCGCGGCATTGGACTCCGATGGGTTTTCAAAAACCACCATTGTTATGAACAGGTAGCTCGAGGAGTCCTTTCCGAGCCTCATACCGGAATCCCCTGATTCGTCTATAAATGCCAGCACTAGGACCGAAATTTAATCATTTTTTCACAGCCATCCCATAAGACCTGATGGCGGAGATCAAACCTGAGTATTGATGGGCTGTAGCGATTGATCGTGTCTATTGGTCAAAATTGAAAAATAGCGGTTTTGACCATGATAAGCCCTATGCTGTCTCATAGGCACTC
>JABSRG010000045.1 GCA_013215165.1 Opitutales bacterium
AAAAAGACGATGACGCGTCTGCCCGAGCGCTACCAAGAAATTTTGAAAATGTATTATTTTAAAAACATGCGCCTCAGCGAAATTGCTACGATCTACCAGGTCAGCGAGGCACGTATCTGCCAAATTCACACGCAGGCAGTAAAACGAATGGGAACAATGATGCGCCAGATGGTGTAATAAAGCATCCTAGTATAGTTTGTTGTTTTAAGGGGCCTCTGGCGAAAGTCGGGGTCCCTTTTTTTGTCCGCGTAATTGGGGAGTCTCTTAGTCGAAGTGTATTTCAGGGATTTTTGCGTTAGCTCAATCTTCAACTTTGAATGGGGCGTTCCGCATTCAAATTAGCAGATAGAGATTCAACTCGCCGGTCACCTCGCCGAGACGACTGAGTTTCTGGCTAAGATAAAACCAGAATCTACACCCCCCAGAATCCAGGAAACATATGACTGGATTCTAGAAATGCTTCGAAGATTTTTTTTCAAACGACGAAAGTCTTTAGACGTCGTCCTAATTTTCACTGGTTAGCTGGCTCTATGAGGGTATCATTAACTGCTTAACGTTTTTCACCTCCAGTTGAGCCTTGAACTCATCGAGACTCATAACAGTGCTTGGCGTGGCAATAATTTGATGCGGTGCATTTGGCCTTAGAGCAAAGAAGTTATCGGAGAAAAGGCAGTCGGTTTCGGTAAGACTAAACCAAGTCCAGAGGGCGGGCAGGTCGCTGGTAATGTCTATGATGAAGGTGTCTTCAGGCCCCGCGGTGATGGATGTTGTCAGGTTTGGCTCGCACAATGGTAGTTTATGCGGGCGTTGGAAGATAACGACTCCATCTGAAGGCGCAGGATATGTTCGGCCATTGGGCAGAGCTGTGAAAGAGAGGAAAACGATTAAGTTCTCTGGGTGGTCGCATTCTTTCCTAAGATTGGCTTCGAATACGGGCTGGGATAGATTCTCAAAATTGACTTCGAATATAGGTTGGGATGTGACGCCTGATACTTCCTTTATTTCTGTCCTTTCAAAAACCAAGCTACCTTCAGGCAGATAGGCGCGGAGAGTAACCGCCCCTCTTATGCTTTGGGGCAGATCATTGTTGATATAGATCGCTACAGTTTTGTTAACGGAATCTTCCAACGCTGAAATCAAGACCGGCTCAAAAAAGCGTTTGGCAAAATAGTGGGTGGCCTTCCACCGTCCGTAGTAGTCAATGGAAGACCAGGTTTGCGCAGGCCAACAGTCATTAAGTTGCCAGTAGGTGGCGCCGGTAGTCCGCGGCCAGCTGCGCCTCCACTCTTCGATGCCAATGCGTAAACCGTTGCCGTGCGCTATCTGTGAAAGCCAACACTGGGCATCGAAATCTTCTACTTTTCCGAACCAATCAAATACTTTTTCAAGGATACGTTTGTTTCCTGGCTGGCTGCGTTGGCGATGAGTGATGACCGGGCTATCCCAATTGCGATCTTTGGGCTCCGTAAAGCTATTGACTGTGCGTGGTTCGGGAAATGATTGGTGCCCAAACTCGCTCATAAATCGATGAGTCTGCGTGCGATAATCTTCGAATGGAGCATCAGAGAACCACACATTCCAGAAATGACAGTCACCGCTTGTGGCTGCATTACCCGATTTTCGTTCGCCTGGAGCTCCATGAGGACTGCCTGGAATGTAGGGCGTATTTGGATCGGTCTGCATCAGTGCCGACGGGATGAGTTTGTCAAAAAGCTCAAAGTAAGCGTCCCAGGCGAAATCTTTATCGCTCCACTCATCTGCTGTGAATCCCATTTCCAGCTCGTTATTACCGCACCACAAAGCGAGTGAAGCGTGGTGGCGCAAACGGCGGGCATTGTCCCGTACTTCTTCGAAGACGCTGTCCATGAATCGTCGATTCCAAGTTGGGTAGGTGCCGCAGCCAAACATCATATCCTGCCAGACACAGATGCCCAGCTCGTCACACAGATCATAAAATGCGTCGTGGCTGAAGTAGCCGCCTCCCCAGACGCGTATCATGTTGTAGTTAGCCATCTTGCAACTCTGCAAAAGATGACGGTAGCGCGGTTCAAGGTTTTTGCCGGATGGATACTGGTCAACGGGAATCCAGTTGGCTCCTTTGGCAAAGAAGCGGATTCCATTGACGGCGAAAACGAAGGATGTGCCGAATGCGTCTTCTTCAGTAATGAGTTCAAGGGTGCGGAGGCCGAGGCGCTTTTTGATAGTGTCAAGCGGACGTCCATGAGTGTCTTTGAGCGTGATCGCGAGGTCATATAAGGTTTGCCGGCCCAGGCCGTTAGGCCACCAGAGTTCGGGGTGCTCAATGTGGATTTTTAGGGTTTTCTGGCCATAAAATCTCTCTGCCGCTGCTGTCCCCGCTGTTTCTCCGTCGATGCTGAGGCTTGCCTCGATCGCTAAGTCGACAGGCTGATCTGGGGTTACATTAATAATGACCGTAACGGAACCGTCATCGTGATGCTCTTGGGTAGTGAACCAATCGTTTATCCGTGCGTTGCTCCATGCAAGGATCTCGATGTCTTGCCAGATTCCCGCAGATATAGTCATTGGGCCCCAGTCCCAGCCATAGTTGCATGCCATTTTGCGAATATAGCCACGGCCAATATATCCCCAATCGCGTACTTTTTTGTCCTCTTCCTCGCTCCATGATTCGTGACTTTCGTTCCAAGCTGGCAGATGGCGCTGAGCTGTCTTCTCGGCCATGAGCGGAAGTGTGGAAGCGAAGGTAATTTGCAGTTGGTTGGTTCCCAGCTTGAGCAAACCGCTAAGATCCACATCCCATAGGCGGAACATGTTATCAGTGGAAGCTATCTCATCGCTGTTAAGGCAGATCGTGGCCAGGGTATCGAGACCATGACAACGCAGAAGAATATGCTCCTGGCTGAGTAGTTCCTCATCCACCTCGAATTCCAGCGAGTACACCCAATCCTTCTCTCCTACCCAAAGCGCGTCGAGTTCCTGGGTGCGATAGTTGATGTCCTCAATGGCGCCGGCGTCGTAAAGTGCGTCATGCACGCAACCAGGAACCATTGCGCTGTAAGTGGTTTCAGGAGTTTCTGCAGCGTGCAACTGCCAACTGCCGTTGAGAGAAAGCTTATACATATCTAGACTACTAATGGTGAGTTTTTTTCGTTTCGATATTTCTCATACTTTACGTAAAGTATCTGAATGAGTCGAATCACCTTAAAGTCGGTCGCTGAGCGCGTCGGCGTTAGCAAGATGGCGGTGTCGCTTGCTTTGCGTGGTCATCCGTCCATTTCGCAGACACGTCGTGAGGAGATTGAACGTGTGGCTGATGAGTTAGGATACCAGCCGGATGGAGAATTATCAGCAGCAATGACACGCTTGGCTAATGCGCAAAAGACTGCTTCTCAGGGAAACCTAGCTATCCTTAATCTCCACGACAAGGTGAACTCTCTCAAGCTGTGGGAGAGTTACCGTCGTTACACTGCTGGAATAATTGAGCGAGCAGAAGAGCTGGGGTTTTCCGTCTCGGAGCATTGGGGGCGGGATCCAAGTATAAGTGTAGAGCGTCTGAGCAGTATTCTCCAAGCGCGGGGGGTGCGGGGTCTATTCATATTTTCATCGCTCGCTAATCGAGAGTGTGGTGGCTTCGAGGCCATACCGCGTATGGGGATGTTGGGCATGGGCTTCCGCCCGTTGGCGAAACATGTCGACTATGTTACCAATGATCAATTCGCCACTGTTCGCTTAGCACTCGGCGCAATCATTAAGATGGGATTTAGCCGGCCGGGGTTGGTTGTTGGGCCCAATGATGCCTTACTTGAGCAGCGCTATTCGGGCGGTTTTAAATCCTTTCAGTCCGCGGGTTCAAAGGATTTCGCAGAACCCTTGACGGGTGTACTTCCAGGGGACTACAACGTTTTTTGTGACTGGTTTGAGCGATGGAGCCCTGATGTTATCCTTACTCACGAGAGTTTCATATGCGACTGGCTAATAAAAATGGACCAAGCGGATTTGCCCCTTGTTCATCTCGATTGGCATCCATCCATGAAAGAAGAATGGATGGGGGTTGATCAGCAGGGCGAACTTATAGGTGCCGCTGCTGTTGATCTAATGCTCGAAAAATTGAGGGTAGTTTCGGACCGTCAACCTAGAGTGCAACGTGCTGTGACCGTCTCAGGGGTATGGCGACCGGGTCCACAAAAATCAGTATTAACGCAATAGGGTGCGCAAGAATTATGGGTTATTCATTTCGCCTTGTGTGGAGCACTTTTAGCAGATCCTGCTCGCGACTGGCTCGAACGCGCCTTTCCGAATTTGGGCACCCAATACGCGCAAAAGCTGGAATTATCTAATCCACAGAATCCCCGATCATGACGCCGTTGAAAATTAGGTCCATCGCGGGGTTATTCCGCCAGTTTTGGACCTCGGGGCGCAGGAGGTAGAATTCCAGGTAATGGTATATTGGAATGACAGGCATGTCCCGGACGATGATTGCCTCGGCTTCGCGAAATAGTTCCATGCGGCGTTGAGGATCGATCTGTTGGCTGGCTTCGAGAAACAGGGCGTCGAAGGCTGGGTTGCTGTAGTTTGAGCGGTTATTGCCGGACTCGGAGTTAAAGAGATCTAAATAGCCCTCGGGATCGGTGCCGCCGACCCAACCTGAGCGCGAGATGTCATAATCTCCGTCTTGGATGGTTTGAAGGAAAACCTTCCACTCTTGGTTGAGCAGAGCGATTTCGATGCCGAGGTGAGTGCGCCACATTTCTTGAACTGCCTGGGCGATGCTCCGGTGACTCTCGAGCGTGTTATAAATCAGGGTGAGTTGAGGGAATCCCTCTCCACCTGGAAATCCTGCCTCAGCCAAGAGTCGTTGCGCTTCTTCAATGTTCTCTTCATAGCCAGTTGCTCCGGTATATCCGGCGAGTCCATCTGGGATAAATGACGTAGCGGATGGTTGGCCCCCGTTTGTAACGAAATTTGTGATCTCATAGCGATCGACTGTGAGTGCAAGGGCACGCCGAACGCGAGGATCGTCCAACGGTGGACGTTCTACATTGAGGTTGAAAAAGTAAGTGCCAAAGAGGTCATCTTCTCGGAGGACATCAGTGCGTTCCGTCCTGAAGAGGTTGAGTTTCTGAGGAGGGACTGAATTTGTACGATGAAGCTTGTTGGTATCGAATGCCCGTAGTTCGGTATCCAGGCTACCAATCGGGAGGTAACTGATCTTTTCCAGATGAATCTCATCTCCAAAGACATAGTAGGGATTTCGCGCTACGATGACTACCTCATCTTGGACCCATTTCTCTAGTTTGAAAGCGCCATTGCCAACAAGCTCGGTGCTTCGGTAATAGGCTGTATCGAGAGAGGTTTCTGCACCGAAAGGCCCAGCGGACGGCCGGTGGAAGGGAAAGAAGCAACTTTGGGATAGCCTCCCTATGAAAGAGAGCTTGGGAGTCTGGAAGGTAACGACGAGTTTATGTTCTCCGTCTGTTTTAATCCCCACATCTGCCCACTCGGCTTCACCCGAGTTATACTCTAACGCGTTGATTATGCCCGTAAATACCTGCATGTAGGGTGTGCTGATTTCTGGACGTAAGGCGCGTTGGAAGCCTGCTTCCCAATCCGCAGCGACCACAGGGTCTCCATTGCTCCAGCGCGCGTCTTTTAATAGGTGAAACGTATATACCAAGCCGTCTTCAGAAACCTCCCAGCGTTCGCATGCGACGGGTTCGTATTGCTTCGTTTCGGGGTCGTATGCGACCAGAGGGTCAAACAAAGCATCCATGATGGCCGTCCCGGTTGAATCGGTGACTGCGTCTTTGTCGAGTGTGCGCGGTTCGGAACCGTTTCCGAGGATCAGGTGTTCGGAGGTAAGCTCACTGCTGGATGATTCAGTAGATTCCGTTTCAGATGATTTGCCGCATCCCGATAAGCAGAGTATCAGCAGGGGTAGGATAACAAAGTGACGCATATCAGTCTTCATAGTCATTATTTCTTGTCGTGGTGTCCGAGGTCACGATCAGGATCGATAATGTCGCGGACGCGTTGTTTAAGATCTGTTGCAGAGGGAAACCCGCCATCGGTTTTTCGGTTCCACACGAGTTGTTCATCGATATGGATTTCAAAGATGCCTGGCGTATGTTTGCTCGGAACCAGGGTCACGCCATGAATGTGCTCGCCGAAGGAATGCAGAAGCTCTTGGCACATCCAGCTAGAGCGGAACATCCAGTTGCACCCAGGGCAATAGGTGATGGTGATGGTTGGAAGTTGATCAGTCATGGCGCGGTAGAGTGAGGGTGAATTGAGCACCGCCTTTTGGCAAATTCTGGGCTTCGAGCCTGCCACTGTGCTTTTCTGCGATATCTCGCGATATGGTAAGCCCTAGTCCTAAGCCAATGCGGTTGCCGCTATGTTTGGTGGTGAAATTTGCCTCGAAGATCGTTGCAAGCTTGTCGAGGGGAATACCCGCGCCGGTATCTGCGACTTGAACGACTACTGAACGGTCTGTTGAAAATGAACGCAGCGTGATGGTTCCGTCTGCCGGAGTCGCATCGCAAGCGTTGACGATCAGGTTGGTGAGTACTTGGTTGATCTCGCTGGATGATACGAGGACCCTGGGTAAAGGTTGCATCTCGGATCGGTCGAGATGGAAGCGTTTCAGCCGATGATTGAGCATCGTGCATGTTTCATTGATGCACTGATTTAAGTCAGTGGGTTCTCGTGAAGTTCCTTGGCTGCGACCATAATTTTTAAGGGTGATTACCAAGTCAGAGATACGGTGGTTGGATACCTCAATGTTTCTTAAAAATACGCCTGCTTCAAAATAACGCAAAGCGGCCTGGAGTCGGTCGAGATCGATACGGTTTTTCGGCATTGCTATCGATAGAGCGTCTGCGCTGAAATGAGCAATGCGACGCAGCAAACTGCGCGGCAAATCTTGAAAACGCCTCTCGGCATCCTCAAGGCGTTTGCGGACAGCAGACCCTTCTAAAAATGTATGGGCATAGCCTTCGGTGAATAGGGTATGCCGCTGGTCAGGGGTAAAACGGTCTTTGCCTTGTTTTAGATATGTCTCGATGTGTTCGCGCATCTGAACGGTGTTTTGTTTCACCGATGCCGATGGATTATTAATCTCGTGAGCGACACCTGCGACCAGTTGGCCCATAACGGCGAGCCGTTCTGCGTGAATCAGGCTGTTGCGCGTGCTCTTTAGCTCGCGGACGGTGTCGCTCAGCTCTCGGCGCTCTTGTTCAAGTTTACGGGTGAGCTCTTTGTTTTGAGTGGTTACGGTGATCATCCGCTGGACCCGATGGCAGAGATTTTCGATCAGCCAAAAATCGATAACTCTATTGATTTCCGCATCGGATTTACGAATTGCGTCAAAATCCTTTCGATGGATTGGGAGAGCTACTACATGGGTCTCAGCAATTGAATGAGTCGATATAGGCATGCGGGTCCAGAACGAGATCAATCCGAGGAATGCACCTGCCTCCAGGGTGTCTACGGTAACTTGTCCGTGATCTTCGGTGTGTGTCAGCAGGCGCGCTTGGCCACGCACTATGATGATCAACTCGTTGTTGACCTGGTCCTGTTCGAGGATGGTTTCCCCAGCGGCGTATTCAATCGGCTCGAGCTGATGGGATGACGCGAGGTTGAGAATACTCTCCAAATTCGCAGGATTTTCGAATACACCCCGACGCTTTTCCATGGTTCTCAATGATGGATGGAATGAAGCACCAGGGCGATCAAAAGACATCAGCGCTCAGTTTCGCGCTTGCGGTTTTGCATATAGGCTTCCCGCAGTGATATATAAGGATCGAGAGCGCTTTCGTCGAAAAGCTCGTAGCGGTCGATCTGTTCTGGGAGTTCATTTATGATTTCAAGGGCTCGCAGACCGGCTTCGTATTCCCATTCCCAGTGTTGCCACTCATCCGCATGTTCGAAAGGGTGGAGGTAGCTATCGCCAACTCTGCCTATGGCATCTCGAAGTGAGGAGGGTCCTAATATGGGGAGGACTAGATAAGGCCCGTTGCCAATGCCCCATACGCCCAACGTTTGTCCGAGATCCTCTGCTGGCACATCATTCAGGCCATCGATATCGGAAGAGACGTCAACAATGCCGAAGAAGCCAGCAGTCGAGTTTATGAGAAATTTCCCGGTTTCTTTACCTGCACGTGCAGGCTTGCCTTGTAGGAGTGAGCTGACGAAGCGGATGGGAAATTTCAGATTGTCGAAGAAGTTAGAAATACCGCCGCGAACGGGTTCTGGAGTGATGGCCTCATAACCGTCGCCGATCGGATTCAATACGTAATTGTAAGCCACGTCATTGAATCCAAAGATCGCTCGGTTAATCGGCTCGAGAGGATCCCAGGTTACCGGCAAATCATCAAACTCATCATCAAAAAGAACGGCCTCCTCGGGGTCACCCATCGGCGCACTCTGAGCGGATTGTTGAGATTCGGTGGTCTTGCAGGCTGAGGTAGCGAGAGCTAGAAAGGATATAAGGGCGGTGAGCACTAGTTTGTATGCATTCATTTCAATTATCTGAGGCTGTTAACGATTATCGAGTTGTTCTTGTAGCTTTTGAAGCAGTCCGTCTGGGCCGTGGCGTTGGAGGATGGAAGTGAATTGGCTGCGATAGTTACTCACCAGACTGACTCCTTCGATGATGACATCGTAGACTTGCCAGTCATTTTCGTGATCGGTCATGCGATAGAGCACTTCTAGCTCGCTTGCGCCATTTACGATCGAGGTGGAAATCTCGACACGGCCTGAGCCCATCGTGCGGCTCTCTCCGTAGAGCACATCTGCGTCTCCCGATTCCTGGAGCTGGCTGGCATAGTTTGCTATGAGTAGATCGGTGAAATTTTTGACGAACGTCGTGCGTTGCTCTGGATTGAGTTGGCGCCAGCCGCGGCCCAGCGCTCGTTGGCTGAGGAGTTCAGGCGAGAAGAAGCGTTCGACTGCAGCTTTGAGCTGCGCACTATTTTCTGGAATCGAGTAATCCAGTTTTTGAGCTGTGATGGCCTGGATGTCAGTGAGGGCAACCTTCAATTTGCTCATAGCTGCGTCGGACGCTAGGAGCGGTGTGACCGACGTAAGAAGAAGGAATGAAGCTAGAGTGCGAAGCATGTGCAGCATAAGAGAAAACAAGCGGATTTATTCAACTGAACCGAAGGCGAAATTTTTTATCAGGCCCTCTAGGTCAACGGCTGATTCCGTTTCATAGAGGATATCATCTGGGCCTAGAATGATCCCCGAGCCACCTGGAAGCAAGCTGAGGTATTTGTCGCCGATAAGCCCGTCCGTGCGCACGGAAGCGATGGTATCGTCATCGAGTTCAAGCCAATTAGGTAAGGAAATCGTAACCCAAACCGCAAAGGACTCCTGATCTAACTCGATCTTCTCCACGTGTCCGACACTCACACCAGAAATGCGCACGGCGGTGTCGACCCTAAGCCCAGTCACGTCTGCGAATCTGGCTTTGAGCTGGTAGGTGTCGCCGTTGGTTACGCTCAAGCCCCCCATGACGAATGTTAGGTAGAGGCCAGCAATGACGCCGACGAGAACGAAAGCACCCACGGAAAATTCGATTTTCTTTTGCGAGATCATACAGGGGAAGGGGGTCGTGTGAGTTTGGAGTGTTTGGGACAAGAAATATTGATGAGGCTGTGACTACGTTTCTCCGCGGCATCGATAACAAAACGAAGCGCATCATAAGGTTCGTTTTCAATCGACTCGATTCCCATGCTTATATCGAAGCTGACGCAGGGCTTTTGACTCGGTTCATCTTGCATCTCGGGGATTTTTTTCACGGCAACCCTCAAGGCCTGAGTGAGGCTATCTATCTCCGTTTTAGTGGCACGGAAGGTAAGCGCCGCGATTTGGTTTTGTCCACAGCGGGTTGCATACTCCCAATCGTTTAGGCACTCAGTGAGCGAATCGGCGATATGTTGAAAGATGTGTTGGGCAGCAATGTGACCGAGCTCGGAAGCGATGCGTTCGAAATTGCTAATGGTAAGGAGGAGAATCTGAGCTGGTCGGGAGATGAGGCGATTGCGGAAATGGCGCTCAAATTGAATTGTGTCCAACAAACCGGTGAGTGCGTTCTCTAGGCGATTGTGGCTGTCAATGAATGAACGCAGGATGGGGTTCTGCGACAATTCGATATGGTATGAAGACTCAGAGAGTGCCACTTGCCCTTCATCAATAAGAACGACTTGATCACTGATATAAAATACCTCCGGAATATCGTGACTCACCATGAGGGCGGTGAAACCTATTTTCTTCTGCGTTTCTGAAATCAAGCTGAAGACAGCATTTCGGCGTATTGGGTCTAGGCCTGTGGTCGGTTCATCGAAGAGGATGATCTCTGGCTCAGTAATCAGTGCACGCGCTAGTGCAACACGGCGCTGCATGCCTCCAGATACTTGCGAGGGGAATTTATCGGCTATTTCGACGATATCGAGCGTTTCCAGCAGGCGGTAGGCTTGCTCTTGGACCTCTGAACGCTTGATTCTTCGTGTTTCGAGCAGAGGTAAGCAGATATTGTCGAGTACTGACATTGAATCGAATAGCGCATTGTCTTGAAACATATAGCTCATGCGCGCTCGAAAGAGCTGAAAGGTCTTGGGATTCTGATTAACCAGTTCGCCGCGAAAGTAGACTTCACCCTTCTCAGGTGTCAGTAGCCCCGCCAAGCACTTTAGAAAGACTGATTTTCCCGTGCCACTCTTTCCAATTATCGCAACGGTGGTGCCTTTCTCGATATCTAAATCGATTGAGTGTAACACTTGCTTAGAGCCGAAGCTCTTGCTTAGTGCACGCACTTGGATCAGGGGTGATTGGCCGTCTGATACGGTCATCGGGCGGGTGCCAGGTATGCGTTCTGGAGCGCTCATATCATCCAGGCAGTGATGATGTAGTCGAGCACCAGCGTTGAAACACTAGATAATACGACAGCGGAAGTCGCTGCTGCATTAACGCCACGTGCTCCAAAACGATTGCCGTGTTTGTGGAGATTGTAGCCTTGGTAACAGCATATTAGAAGCGTCACGACCGCGAATGCCATCGCCTTTATATAGCCTAGCATCACCGTATCCATGGTGACACCGTCGATGGCGCGATACCAATAAGTGCCTGAATCGACATCGAGCATAACGACCGTGGCGAGATAACCTCCCAAAATGCCCACCACGTCGAAAATAGAGGTAAGCAGGGGAAAACTGATGAGCCCGGCAATGAGTCTGGGACCGATAAGAAAGGACAGCGGTGAAATATTCATCGTATCCAAAGCATCAATTTGTTCGGAATTGCGCATGACGCCCAATTCCGCAGACATGGTCGAACCAGCCTGGCCAATTACCATCAGTGAAGTCAGCACCGGGCCAAGTTCACGAATTAAGGCCAGGGCGACAGCAGATCCCACCAGACCTTCTGTTCCGAATTTTGTCAGTGTGTGATAGCCCTCAAGGCCGAGTACCATGCCAGTGAAAATGGAAACGAGCAATATTACCGGGACACACCGCACGCCAATTCCATAGACTTGGTCTAATATTTTGCGCAGAGAGAAATCTCTACCGAGTGAAAGCAAGAGAGCTTTCGATCCGAAGAGCGCAGCATCGCCTAAGGTCGTTGCGAGGCGAATAATATAGCTTCCGGTGGCAGTGATCATTGAGTGTAGAGTGAGACGTAATGTCCTTTAAAATGGCAAGTTGATGTCAATGGACCTATGATAATTTGCGATATTTGAAAGCGTTGACTTCATTGCAATCATGAGATCACGAAATCAAATTTTATTCTAATTATCGCTTTCGAGCCTTACCGGGAGACACGCCAAAATGTTGACGATAGACTCTGATGAAATAGCTGCTGCTCTGAAAGCCGCTCGCGAAGGCGATTTCAGAAACACTGAGTTCAGGTTCAATGAGCAATTCTTGAGCGAATGCTAGACGTGCCTGACGCAAGTATGCTGAAAAGCGCTGACCTACTTCTGTGTGGAACCTGTGGGATAAGTAATCGGCAGAGCAATGCATTACCGACGCGATAGAGCTGACCGTCAGATTCGAATCAGAGATATGGTTCTGTATATAATGGCGCACCCAAGTGATGCGTGGGCTTTCATTATTAGAATCTGTTTCGGGCATAGATAGAGCTTGATGAATCATCCCGCAAGCGGCTTGCCACAGGGCACGTTCACCCGTATCGCCCAGGGGTGACAATCCATTGCGACTTGAGATGATGTCTTCCAAATAACCACGACATTGGGGAGCGTGCCGCATAGCGGCTCCACTGATGAGTCCAGTGCGCGGTCGATCTTCCTGCGATGAGACTCCCATGTGAAAATCTATTCGGTCTTGATTTAGGGTGAACACCAAATGCGCAAATCCCTGTTTACCCGTGCTGAATGACTCTCGGTGGGGGACTCCTCGTGGCATAATGAGCGCATCCCCTGGATACATGGCAATCGTGTTTCCAGGAGTATCAATCCTATTGCTTCCATGGAGTTGAATGAAGACCTCGGGGATTTTGTGGAAATGATGTCCCCTATGCGACGTAAACCTTTCGGTAACTTCTAGGTTGCCCGGGATAATAGTCCGCCCGACTTCAGGAATAATTACTCTAAACCAGTCACGTAAATCTGAAGGCGCCCATTTCTTCAAGTCAGCTTCGGAGGGTAATGTTTCTAAGAAATTTGCCATTTATTGGTGATATTTAATGGCTAATGGTATTGTCCAGCCGTCTCGGAAATAATAATATTTTACATTCTAACTTTCAAATAATCCCAAAAATCTCATGCGTGTAACAATCTGGAACGAATATCGTCACGAAAAAACTAATGACTTCACAAGAAAACTGTATCCTTATGGAATGCATAAGGTTATGGCTCAGAGCTTCGATGGTTGCGAGGATGTCGAAGTGGGATTTGCGACTTTGGACGAGCCCGAGCACGGACTGACTGACGCTGTCTTAGATGCTACTGATGTCTTGTTTTGGTGGGGACATAGAGCGCACGACGAGGTATCTGATGAGATCGTAAGAAAAGTTCAACAGCGTGTGCTGTCTGGCATGGGGTTGGTCGTTTTGCACTCGGGACACTACTCAAAAATTTTTAAAACACTGATGGGTACAAATTGCTCTTTGAAGTGGCGTGAAGCAGCCGAAAAGGAGCGCCTGTGGAATATAGCGCCGTCACATCCGATTACCCAGGGCATTGGCGAATATATCGAGCTACCCGATACCGAGATGTATGGTGAGCGCTTCGACATTCCCGAGCCGGATCGACTGATCTTTATCTCTTGGTTCGAAGGTGGCGAAGTCTTCCGCAGTGGCTGCACGTGGAATCGTGGAAATGGCCGCGTATTTTATTTCCGGCCAGGGCATGAGACGTTCCCGATATATTACAATCCGCAGATTCAAACCATCTTGCAAAATGCGGCATATTGGGCCGCAAAGTCGGTTGAAAAACCTACAAATATTGCCCCGAATGCCAAGGAGTCTCCTGAAGCAATCAAGAAGACTGATGTGGATTTCAGCCACGCACCCCACATGAACACCTAAATTGAACGTGGACCTATGAGTAAAATAAAATGTGCCACCATTGGCCTAGGAATGGGGAAGTCTCACATAAAGGGATTCCAATCACGGGAAAATGCTGAGGTGGTCGCGATTTGTGACCTTAATGAAGAGCTGCTTAAATCTGTCGGAGATCAATTTGGGATAAGTAATCAATACACTGATGTTACAGCAATGTTGGAGACTGAGAAACCTGACGTCGTGAGCATTGCAACACCCAACAGCCTACATAAGCCACTCACTATTCAGGCTCTGGAGGCTGGGGCGCATGTTATTTGTGAAAAGCCCATGGCGATGAACGCCGATGAGGCCCGTGAGATGCAGGCTGTAGCGGATCGGCTGGGTAAGCGTCTTATGATTAATTTTTCGTACCGCTTTACTGAGGCTGCCTGGGGATTGAAGCAACAGGTGGAGCGTGGATTACTCGGAGAGATTTATTCGGGTCGCACGCGATGGCTGCGTCGCTGGGGTATGCCGAAGTTCGGCTCATGGTTTGGTCGTAAAGCTTTGTCTGGGGGCGGTCCGCTGATCGATCTCGGTGTGCATCGCTTGGACTTAGCCATGTGGCTCAGCGGTTATCCCAAGCCGAAATATGTGCTTGCTCAAACCTACGATCATCTCGCTCAAGAGCGGGCCAGAGCGGAAGGTGTGGAATTTGATGTCGAGGATCTGGCTTCTGCTATGATTACGTTCGAGAACGGCATGAGCCTCCAAGTCGAGGCTTCATGGGCGAGCCACATTCAAGAAAATGAACAAATGGAAACCACTTTGCTGGGGACTCGCGGTGGGCTGCGCCAGCGAAACCTGGATGGTGGTTATGCGTTCCAGGGCCATATCTTCTCTAGTGATCAGGGATCGAAACTGGATACAGAGGTTGTCGGCGGCAATTCACCAGGTTCATCGATGGGCCATTTGATCGACTGTATCGAAAGGGACCAACCGCATACCGCTAGTGGCGAAGAGG
Organism: Opitutales bacterium; assembly: GCA_013215165.1. Classification (NCBI taxonomy): domain Bacteria; kingdom Pseudomonadati; phylum Verrucomicrobiota; class Opitutia; order Opitutales; species Opitutales bacterium. The sequence goes on from JABSRG010000045.1 coordinate 14,504, forward strand.
GAATTGTTATCATGGAAGTCCTCGATGCGATCTACGCCAGTGCGGCAAAGGGGGGTGAGCCGGTAAAGTGTTAGAAGGGTAATCCCGCCTCACCTGGTTTCACAGCAACCCGCAGCGACCACGATTTAGCCGATCAAATTTCGCTTTCAGACTCTTTAATTTGTAAGCATGTCCGACTTTCACAGTCGGATGCAGGGTAAATGGACTAGAGGTCATTTTTACTGGTTAAAGGGGCTCTCACATATGTGCTGCCTCTCGGGTGTACTGTGTGTCTTGTTTACACTCTCGGTATCTGCGGAGGAGATGCGAACCATTCATTATGAGCCGCCAACTCCAGAGGAACGAAATTATGACTTCGTGTTTAGTCCATTTCACGAGCGACATCGCTCCGATTTGGCTAAACAGTTTGATCTCGATCGCGTAGGAGAAAATTGGGAGCTCGCTAACGGAGACTGGCTCATTACATGTCTAGACGAGAGACGGCTGTTAAGGTATGATGGCTATGATTTAATTGATTTTGACCCCATTTTTGAAGGGCGTAAGCCCTACTACAGGTTTAGTGAAAGAGGTGTGTATGCCATGTCTGTCGATGATAATTTGGTGGGTTATATTGAACCTGGAGGTAATAAATGGAAGTCGGCAGATATACCCTTAGAATTCGCTGAATCGAAGATTATAGATTTTGAATTAAGCCGTAGTTCAGAATTGTTGGTTATCTTTAAATCAGCACAACGCCTTGGTCTTGTTAAATATAGTTCAGACTTGGGTGAGGTGTTGGCTCAGGGTTGGTTTAACGATGAAGACTCTAAACTGATTGGAGAGCCGATGGGAATGCATTCGTTCGAGGGTGCTGAATGGTTGTTCAGCTCTTCGACCACGGATACCCTGTTTCATATGAACTTTGTAGACGATATAGAAATTCTAAGAGTAATGAAGTTCGATGGTCAACTGGTCATTCCTTATCCGATTGGTGAGGGTATTTCTGCGATTAGGTGGAGACAATTCCAAGAAGGGGAAAAACGGAGGGTAATTTGTCAATTGTACACGGAAAAAGGATTGGGTCCGTTTCAAGAAATTGATGGAATAATTATTACAGACTCGATCAATAACACTTTTATATTTTCTCGGTATTCGGGATTAGGTTATATTTCAAAGATAAATCCAAATACACTCGTAGCTGATCGTATTTATCCAAGCTTTCCTCTGGAGCGGTTTTCGCATCCGTACTTTGTGGGGTCCGGCGAAAGCGGAAGATATATGTTAGCTGGAACCAATACTGCTATGCTTTTGGATGGAAGTAAGCCGATAGGTTTAAATGCACCTCACTATGATCGACTTTCTCTAGGATTTCCGAAATCGACTGTCGGAGTTTATGCTTGGGAGGATGACGACGTTTTCATTTATGATCATCCTGAGAGTGATTCTAGCCATTTCTATACCGATGTCGTGTATAGTGAAAGAGGTCTTCTGTTTACTGATAACAGCCTTATTATTGATCTGAAGCAGTCAGGTTTTGAAGTTTCATTGGATGACTATGGTCTTTCCGTTGATGACTTTTTAAGCGCATCTATTGTAGGAGGTGTGCGGGAGGATGACGATGCATATAGCATGATTTTATCATTTATGCATAAGGGAGATGATAGGTTAAAATTATTGATGGTTGAAGGTGAGAATACGCGTCTTGAGTCGTTAAATATAAAGGCTCTAGATAGATTGGTTGAAAGTAGGATTGGCTTCGTTAAACTAGATGATCATTACGCTATCTTTTTTAAAAATAGTTATCATAAAGATGGCGTATTCTTGTTGTTAGACAAGGGTTTTGATATTATAAATTCAGTCCTCATACCTCGCAGTAGTGGCGATTCTTTAGATGCTATATTGGCCAGTTTAGAAAAGATTTTTGATATGGTAATTGCTCTTGGCGCGGATCTCAAAGACATTTCAGATCTGATTCCCCGTCCAGATAGCAATATGCTCGATGAGGATATAGTATTGATACGAATTAAGAGCAATAAAGAGACGGTGTATTACTCTTTGTCTTTGATCGATGAACGTGCGACTATGAAGGAGTTTGGTATGCCTTCTTTTGAATCTGTATTTTTGGGAATTGATCGTCTTGATCGAATGATTTTCAAATCTATAGACGCACAATATGCCGTGGTGGGGGAGGGTGGAAGCTTTCATGCGGAGTCGATCTTTGCTTGGAGACTCCCTGATGCATTCACAATTCTTGAATCGAAATTGATGAATGAAAGTGAGCATTGGCTAAATATCAGGCGGAATGGATATCGACATAGCTTTCTGCTCCGTAACGAGCCGATGAGCGATGATCCCTTTAGGGTGAAGGTAAATCTTCAGAATTCGACTACTCAGGCTGGTGAAGATGTGATTGTTAGTTTAGATCCTACGCGGAAATATGGATTTGGAGGAGATTTGCTGTCCTACTATTATCGGTGGAGAGTGGATGAGGGAGCATGGAGTCCGCGTGTTCAATTGGATGGAAAACCGGTAAGGATTCCGACTAATCAACCGGGAATGTATTCCGCGGAGTTCCAGGTGATAGATTATTTTGGCAGAGAGAGTGAGTTCACACCTACAGTTTCATTTGATGTCTTGCCCATCCCCTTACAAAAACGGGGGTGGTTTCCCTATGCGACGGGAGGTGTTGCGGTGGTCCTTATTCTACTCTTATCGATATCAGTCACACAAACTGTGCACAGTATATCCAACGCGCGGTCACTGGCTCACCTAAATCGCACATTGGAGGATAAGGTGAGAGATCGGACGGCAGAGATTGACGCCCAAAATCAAGAACTCATTGCGACGAACCTGATATTAGAATCTACGAATGAAAACCTGGAAGTAGCCAATGATAGAATACAGGAGACGAGCAAGGCGCTTGCCGAGGCATCGCGATCTGCTGGCATGGCTGAAGTAGCTTCAGGAATTATTCACAACGTGGGAAACGTCTTTAATTCAGTTGCTGTCTCACTAAATTTGCTTCGCGAAAATCAATCTCCTAATAGTATTAGAAAGGGACTGCGGAAGCTTTCCGAGTTGATGGAGAAAAACCTCAAAAACGAGTCATTTTGGAAAGATGAGGTTAAGCGGAAACGACTCTTTGAATACCTTAATATAATCGAAAAGTCTTATGTAGCTTTCAGCTCGCATAGCCACGAAGAGTTGGAGCGTATCGATGACAAGGTTTCTACGATCAGGGAAATCCTTCGCGCGCAGGAAAAGTATACCGACGCTTCATTGGGTGTCCGAACAGCTTGTTCGCTCCAAGAGATGATCAGTGATGCTTTAGACAGGGTCGCTATCAACGTCGATACCGATCAGATGGATCTCAAGATTGAACAGGAATCTCCCAATGACAGTGTTTTCGTGGATTCTCACTATGCCGTAGAAATATTAAAAGTCCTGCTTCAAAACGCGTTAGAAGCGAGTGCACCGGCTAAGAAGCGCGCCGAAATTTTTGTGGCTATCAGGCAGGCAGAGGGTAATGCTGAGCAGATTGAAGTATCTGTAAAAGATCACGGGGTCGGTATTTCAAAAGAGTCACTGAACCGTCTCTTTGCCCACGGATTTACTACAAAGAGCTCAGGCAAAGGTTTTGACCTCCATAATGCCGCAAACTTAGCTGCGATGCTTGATGGGGAGTTGAGCGCATACAGCGCAGGTGAGGGCACCGGTGCAACGTTCACTTTGAGCTTACCTGCGGCTGCTGAGGTAAGGGCTTGATGGCCCTGGGGGAATTTTAAAAGAACTCATCACGCTCCAGACGGCTCATTGCTGCGATTTTACCTTTTAGGATGACGGCCGCTTTCGGCACCTGATACTGGAGTGCGCTGTGCCAATCTTCGGCGTCTAGGATTACCAAATTTGCGGGTTTGCCGTCACTGATCCCGTAGTCCAGCCCAAGTAAGTTTGCGGGGATTTGGGTGACCATGTCGAGGACCTTATGGGATTCGCCGGGCCAGGCAAACTGGCCGATGTGTGCCATATATTGGGCGACTTCTAACAAATCGTTACGTCCAAATGGATAGTACCAATCGTCGATGTCGTCTTGGGCTGTACAGACGGGTATACCTGCTTGTATGAGCTCGTGAAGGCGCGTGCATCCGCGGGGTGCGGGCTGACGGCTAATTTGAGTCGTGACCAGTGAGACATGGGCGTTGTTGATGATGGCCATCTCCGCCTCCTTCACTAGGCGGATGACGCGAGCTGCATGAGCATCATCATAAAAAGCGATTGCATTGCACTGAGTGCCCGAAACGCGGCCTTGCATCGAGCGCTGGATCGTCGATGCAGCTATCTTTTCAAGGGTTCGAGAAGTGGGATCCTCAGTGTCGTCGACTACAAAATTGAGCGAACAGCCATATTGTTCAGCCAGATCAAAGCATAGCTTGATGTGGGCATCCTGGGCCGCTTCAGAACGTTCGATCCAAGGGATGCCGCCTATCATGTCGGCCCCAGCCTTCATCGCGGCGTGCATAAGGTCTTCAGTACCTTTGCCATTGAAGACACCATCTTGTGGAAATGCAGCCACATCGAGCCGAATCCAAGCGGCGTATTTCTCCTTGATTTGCAATGCTGCTTCAAGAGCGCGCAGCTCAGCGGCTGCGTCGACATCAACAAATACGCGCAGTGCACAGGTCCCGTGAGCAATAGCTAGGCGAACAGCGTCATCGATGCGTGCTGCAACATTCTCAACGGTGTAGGCACGCTTCACGTATTGAGATGAGTCGAAGCGATGGAGATGTTGCACCTCTATGGGCTGTTGTAGCAGCTCACGACGCCAGAAAGATTTCTCTACATGCAGGTGAGCATTAACAAATGCGGGAATTACCAGGCGACCCTCGGCGTCGAGGTCGTCTTGTCGTGGTTGCAAGGGTGTCTCGGAGATGCGCGAAAATCGTTCATCTGTGATTTCGAGGTGGACGATACGATCGGAATTCAGGCGAGCGTTATGAATGCGATAGCTACTCATTGGTTGCGGATTTCAGGTCGGTCATACTCGAAGGCAACCATATCGCGAATAAACTTACGCGTCGCTTCCAGAGTGCGGTCTAGATACTCAGCTGCGAGCTCTGGAGTGACCCCTGTGGGATCGCCAAATACTCCCGTCGCGGACCAGTCTTCGGTTTTCCATTGGGCATAACCTTTGCCGACTAGTCCGATGCCTGTTTCTGGGTAATTCGGAAAATCCACTTTAGCTTTGTCCATTTTTACCAATTCTGGAGCCAGAGCCATAACCAGCGCTGTTTCCCAATGGTTTGCATGGATACCAAATTGTTTTTCGCGCGCATCGACCCAATCTGGAAAATCTTGTTCCAGGTAGCTTCCAGCGGAGCCCACAAAAGTCGTCATTCCAAAATCGTCACGGATATCGCGGGACACGGCGTGAAGAATCCCCACATTTCCTCCGTGTCCATTAAAAAAGCATAATTTGCGGAACCCGCTCTCATGGACGCTGCGAGCGATGTCGAGAAGCACATCATAGAAGGTCCGTCCACTCAGGCATAGCGTGCCGGGAAAGCCCCGGTGTTCGTTGCTTTTAGAAATGGTTATCGGCGACAGTCGATAGGCCGGCGCCGAGTCTTCGAGAGAATCGAGCGCACGTGCTAGGACCTCTGAACTAATCAGTGTATCCGTGTAGCAGGGCAGGTGATGGCCATGCTGTTCTGTCGCACCCATTGGCAAAATCACCAGTGCATCGGATTTATCGATGGCCTCCACTTCGGGCCAAGTCATGTGAGCAAGAAAGCGTTCCATAATTCTAATTGGAAAAGCTTCACTGAAAAAACAATGCCAATGTGGACAGGAAATGTGGTCTCACGTTTTGTCGTGGCAGATTCGCATGATTTCGAGCCTCAGGAATCTCGGCACCATCGCCGACTCACTATCGAGCCGATGAGTGCGCCCCCGATAAATCCCCCAATGTGTGCTCCGAAGGCGATTCCCTCTACTTGACCGACAATACCAGATAGATCGAGAACCAGGCCGATAGCTGCAAAAATGAGCAGACGTTCTGGAGGAATCGGTTCGGCGATGGGCCAAACGTCAGGGTCTGGCAGACGCCAGCGTATAGCTAGAAGAAAATAGACGCCTTCAAACCCCAACAAGGCTCCTGAAGCCCCGAGCATCGGAATGGGTGATTGAGGGTCGAGGATGATTTGACCGAGGGCACCTGTGATTGTTGTAAACAAATAGATGACAAACACCCAAGCAGCTCCCATCTCGCGCAATACCAGAGATGCAAACATCCAGATGAATATCATGTTCAGTGCGATGTGCAGGCTGTCTCCGTGGAATAGGGAATACGTAACTGTCGTAAACAATACGCGAGCGACTTCACCGTCAATTTCACCAGCTCGCAGGTGCTCCCACGCGTCTACTACATCCTTTGGAATGAGGAGAAAAGTGGCTCTTACTGTCTCCTCGGTCATCCATGGCGATACCTTTACTAAATGAATCACAGTGCACACTAAAATGATCAGAGTTACGGGCCAATGACGACGAAGGAGCTGCGCTGCTGTCATAAGAAAGATCGGATGGGAACAGACGGAAAAATTATCTAATTCAATGGATCGTAAAAGGACAATGCCTACTGCGGTTTTGTGGTTTCGCAGGGCGATTGCCTCGAGGTCGCTAAAAGCCAGTGTCCGGCAATGGCTATCGCCGTTGCTTGCCGATGAGACTCGAGTTTAGTCTAAATTAGTAATCCGTAGGCCTGACCACACGCGCCTAGATCACCCAAGCTGGCCTGGGGTGACGCCATGATATTTTTTGAATGCTTTGCGGAAATGAGCAGGGTCGGTATAGCCACAGGCATAGCAGATCTCATCGATTGAAAAGACTCTGCGACGTATGAGGCGCGCGGCACGACTCATACGCAATTGTGTGATGTGCTCTTTGAAAGTGAGGTTCGGATTATGTTCACGGAAGAGTCGAGATATGTGATTGGGGTGAAGCCCGAGTTGCTGAGCGACGTCTTCTCGTGTTATGGGTTGGGAGAAATGTTGGTAGATAAAACTCAGAATGGATCGGTAACTCACGTAAGATTTAGTATTTCTCCCAACGCCATTTTCAGCGAGTTCGAGGTGTTTTGTTAATTGAACCAAAACACTAAAAATTACATGCTTTGCTGTGGTCTGAAAGCGATGCTCTCCGTCCAATGCGGCAAGTGCCATCAGCAGGTGGTAGCCCACTTGCCCAAAACTGACGGGAGAGTATGTCCAATCGATCTGATGAGCTTTGACTTGGTTGTCTCTATGCCAGGTTTTGTGAACATACACTGAGCTCGGCTCGATGCCAAAATACAGCTTTGTTCGCTCGGTGCCGCCGATCTCTTCGTGCCATGCGTCCGGAGGGGAAATCATAATCTCGCCTTCTCCTACTTCCTTTTTTCCCTCGGCTGTTTGAAATTTCCATGTGCCTTTTGGAACGGCTACTATGCCAAAACGTTCGCGTTGTTCCCTTTCTCCATCTAGTTCATTGGGATCAGGCCGATTAATGATGACCCTTTTGGGCAGGCCGATGTCGATAAACTCCCTAAGATACCTCAAGATGGATCTTCGGTCTTCATGTCGGAGTGTCTCCCTTTTTCGCGGCATTGATAAAGAGTAATACGTTACGTTTTGACATAAATCGACTTCAAAAACCCCTTCCAATCAATGTGTCTATGTGGAACGCTTTGCGGACAGCTTAGAACTCAACATACTCATGATCAAAATCGGAATAATTGGTGCCGGTCCAAACGGAACGGGAAACGCAAAAAAATTGCCTTAGATGCACGGTGCAGCATCTCAGCTGTTGCCGATCCGGTTGAATCTGCTGGTAGAAAATTTGCCGAGACATATCCTGACGTGAAGGTGTTTACTGAGATCGCTCCCATGCTGGAAGAGGTTGATGGGGTGATCATTTCCTCACCAAACTGGCTGCATCCCGAGCAAGCGATCCAGTGTGCCGAAGCTGGAAAGCATGTTTGGATTGAGAAACCAATGGCGCTCACTGTAGCGGATGGAGAGAAAATGGCCGCTGCTATCAACAAAGCGGGTGTGGCTTCTATGGTCGGTTTTTCGGTTCGCTTCGAAAAGACTGCACAAGGGATCAAACGTCGATTTCAGGCTGGTGATTTGGGAGAATGGTTTAGTGGAGCCTCACGTCGAAACTGCACGTTGAAGAGTATGGACAAGGGGTGGCGTACGGATTTTACCCGGAGCGGCGGTGTCATGAGCGAGTTGATCATTCATGAGCTCGATTGGGCCACTGATTTGTTTGGCTTCCCCAAATCTATATTCTGCCGGAAACGCGCCAGCGACCGTAGTGCATCGGCTCATCCCAAGGACAACGATCACGTATGGATTTCTTTAAATTACTATGATGATCGAACCGTGACCATCGAAGGCTCACAGATCGCGCCGATTGCCGACTACTACAAAACGGTGGTGGGCACCGAAGGAAGTCTCCACACGCGTCGATGGGGGCAGGAGTTGTATTATCAGAAAAAGGGTGAAAAGGACGTGCTCGTTGAGAATCTTGAAGGCATGAATAAACACAGCCATTGGTTGGATGTTATCGAAGGCAAATGCGCATCTGTCGCTGATGTAAACTACGGCCTGAAGATCACGAAGCTGATCGACTCAGCTCTCGAGAGCGCCGTGTCTGGCTTACCTGTTGATCTCGATCTCTAAATTCAACCGACTTATTTATTATAAAGACATCAGTAAACGCCTGCCAATGGAATAGCTACGCAAGTTGGAAGGGGACAGAAAAGGATTGGAAAACTTTTGTCCGCGAAGCTGCAGAAGCCGGTTATGAAGGCGTCGAACTTGCTGGGCATCCAGACAAGCTTGGCCCAGCAGATGAAGTCGTCGACTTTGTTAAGTCCCTTGGGCTTGAGATTTCAGCCTTTGGAGGTGGTATGACGGTTGATTACCATGAGCCGGCTCGAGAGCGCAATCTTTCCGAACTGAAATATATGGAACAGCTTGGGGTAGATACAAAGATGGTATGCGGCGGTTTTTTGGGGCCGCCACGTCGCACGGTGATTGATGCTGAATATGTTGAATTTGCTGAGCAGCTTGCGTGGCTCTGTGACGAGGCTGAGCAGCACGGGGTGAGCGTAGCTTTCCATCCGCACCGCGGATCTATTGTCGAAACTGGCGACGAGTTAGAGAAGGTGTTGAGCCGCGTGCCCAAGTTGCGGATCTGCGTCGACATTGCGCATCTAGAAGCATGTCACCAAGACGCGATGGACTTTATCGAGCGTTTTTCAGAGAAAATCATCTACACGCACATCAAGGATTTCCATTGGGGCACGAAGTCTTTCATGGAAATGGGGCAGGGCGATTCAAAGCTCGATCCTGGAGCCTGTGTAAAGCTGTTGATTGAAAAAGGCTATCAAGGCTGGATGGTTGCTGAACTCGACCGTAGATGGGAGAAGACTGAGGGCATGGCTAGCCCCGACCCGTTGACGGCAGCAAAGGTGAATCGAGAGTATCTCCGGGCTCTGTAGTCGTCATGACCCGATGGGGCGTTGCCTTCTTAATCGGTTCATCTGAACGCTGATAATGGCTTCACATCCTGTAAAATCATCATGGCTACCTTCAAATATGCTCTGAATACCTCTACTATCCGCGAATGTCTGAGCCGGGCGGGTGAACCTCTAGTGCTTAAACAAAAAATCGAAATTACCGCCGCTGCGGGTTATGATGGTATCGAGCTCTGGGTACGTGAGCTCGATGATCATGTGCGAGCGGGCGGTAGTCTTAGTGATGTCAAAGGATGGTTAGACGCAGCCGTGCTTGAGATTGTCGACCTTATGGGCTTTTTTGAGTGGGCCGTCTTAGACGATGAGCGCCGGAAAGCTGGTTTTGAGGAGGCCGCGCGTAATTTCGCCATAGCTGCGGAATTGGGGTGTCCATTTGTAGCCGCACCTCCGTTTGGGATCCATAATGAATCCGATCCCACAAAACGCCCTGACCTCAAAACGATAGCGCACTATTTCGCTGAATTATCCTCATTAGCGAAGAAACACGATGTGACACCGCTTCTTGAGTTTTGGGGCATATCCAAACAGCTTGGATGTCTTGGTGAGGCAATATGTGTCGGGGCAGAGAGTGGTGTCGAAGACGTGCGCCTGCTGACCGATGTGTTCCATATCTACAAATCAAGCGGGCATCACAACGGCATGCGCCTTTTGGACGGGAAGTCTCTCGGGCTCTTCCACGTAAATGATTATCCTGCAAATCCGCCTCAGGCATCGGTCGTCGATGCCCAGCGCGTCATGCCTGGCGACGGAGTAGCACCGCTCAGTGCCATCTTTCAGACTCTAAAAGATACTGGATTCAAAGGCTATTTGTCTCTGGAGATCTTCAACGAGGCAGAATGGGCCAAGCCAGCAGAAGACGTGGCCGCGCGCGGTCTACGCCAGATGAGGTCGCTGGCTGAGGCCGCGTGATCACTGCTTATTGATTTCTCATTTTCATATTTGCCTAAACTTCTAGGCGGTCTGGGCGAATGATTACTGGATATGTCAGTTGCAGGATCGCGCGTCATTGTGAATGGAGAGGCGGTTGTCTTCGACGGTCCTGCTCCGGCGACCGTTCAGGAGGCGGTCAGTCTCGTGGACGGTGCCCTTGTTCAACAGGGGCAGATTATTGAGTCTTGCACGATCGATGGCCAACCCCTTTCAGACGATCCGAATATCCTGAACAAAACCTACCAAACAGTGGAGATTCATTCCCGCACCTGGGACCTAGTCTGTGGAGACAGCGTGCGTGAGGCTTATGGATCTGTGCGTGGTGCCATGGTGGAAGCAAGTGCTTTTGGCGCTTCGATGCTTGTCGTTCCTCTCGGTCAGGTAATGAAAGAGATCGATAAGTTAGCACAAAAACTAGGCGTCATCGTAAAACCCCTCGAAGTTGCCAATGAGTTTGCCGAGAATTTTGGTGCGCCCTGGAGAGCGGAGGTGGCTCTATTGACTACACGTGTGCAAGAAGCCTGCGAAGCATTCTCTTATGCGCTAGAGCATCAAGATGTTGGGAAGGCTGCGGATGTTCTCTGTATTGTGCTGCCCAAGCATCTAAGTGAATTTGCACATCTTCCCGGAGTGCCATGGAAAGGAGTGGCTGTGTGAGTTACTGGGAGGTGAATAAAAAAATCATCGATGAGAGGTTCCCGGTCGTGTCTGAGCGACTTGCCGCCGTGGTCGCTGCATCTGAAGCAACCTGGTCCCAAGGAACATTGGAAATCCAATTTCAAGGAAATCCAGTCCATCCCTATGGTCAAATCGACGCCGATCAGCTGGTAGGGATGTGGGTGCGGCGTAATGAACCGATTCGAGATGGCTATAATTTCGTCACTGGTTTCGGAGATGGAAGTCATATTAGAGCTGCAATGAAAATGCTCTCAAGTGTGGGCCGCCTCTTTGTCTATGAGCCTGATCTAACTCTGCTCAAGACGGTCCTCTCTAGCGTGGATGTGTCGTATGTCTTACAAGATTCTAGGTTTTTGCTAGGCGCAGGACCACTAGATCAGAACTGTTTTGCAGCGTTAAAAAACGAGGTTTTTGAGGCTGAAGGTGATTGGAAGTATATGCCCTACACGCCAACACAGCATTTGAACCCCGTTGCTTATGTCGAAGCGCGCGATCTGTTTGGCAAAGAACTCTTTCTCAGAAAAAACATCTATCGCAACCGGAGCGATTTCGCAGAGAGTTTTCATGGGACCCGGATCACGAATCTACCCTATACCTTGTGCGCTCCAGATGTATCAGATTTTCGGGGAAGGTTTTCCGATGTAACCTTCGTTTTAGTGGCGGCGGGACCGTCGCTCGATGAGTCTTACGGCTTTCTGCGGGCTATACAGGACCGTGCTCTGATCGCGTGTGGAAACTCTTCCATCGAGGCTCTCTTGAAGAATGGTATTACTCCCCACATCGTCGTAGCGGTTGACTTCCGCAATGACACGCTACTCGGCTTTAAAAATGTTGATACCGATAGAACGGTTTTATTCTGTTCGTCCTATGTGAACTCAGAGGTGTTACCTTCCTTCGATGGCCGCACCGTTGCGTGGGCGAGTGAAGGAGATCCGCTGGATGTAGCGCGCCAGCGATTGGGTAGATCTAAGGGGGCACAAATCGCAGGTGAGGGTACACTGACGACGTCAATGATCCAAATCGCAGCGATTTTGGGATGCCAGAAAATCTGCCTTGTGGCTCAGGATCTAGGCTATCCGGAGAGCGGCCAAAGGCATGTTAGCACCGGTTTCTATGAGGAACGCGGCGACAATAATATTGATGTTGTTGAGCTCGACGCTGTTCCTGGAAATACCCGGGATCAGGTGTATCAAGACGGTCACATGCGGCTATACCAAAGGGCTGTGGAAAACCGATTAGAGGCGCTTGAGGGCATAGAAGCTATTAACGTTTCCGTTTTGGGTGCACGTATCCGTCACGCGACATATAAGAGTTTTTCAGATGCTGAAATGTGGATGTCGGCGCCAGAATCCACCGACCTATTCGATAGACTGTCGGAAGGACTGGATAAACAGCCTGACTTACAGGATCGAAAGCGACTTTTGGGCATAACGCAGCAGCCTCTAAAAGTTTATGCTCAGAAGATTTTAGACCAAGCTCTGGGGCTTGCCTTTTCCATCGAAGCCCTGCCTGATACAGCGTCGAAACCCCATTATGCCAATAATCGTGAGGTGAAGGATTGCCTGGCACGCAGTGAAAAGATCAATGCCTACATCGCACAGCATGCCGCCGATCACGGCATTATTGCTGAAGGTCGGGCGCGTCCACTCTTGCTTGAATTTGCTGAGATACAGAAGGAGGTTTTATCGGAGGTGCCGCACTGGGATTCACTCGAGAAAAACCTCGAGTTCAGTTGGGCCCTGGCGGAAGGAGCTTATTTTATCCTCCAAACGCTCCAAAAGATGGAGGCTATTGCAGACCAAATGGAGTCTGAGTCCCAGGTTGTTGCGCACTAATTAACGTCGCCGAGATACAAACTTGCGCTGGGGGCGTGACCGCCTTTCAAGATCTCGCGGGCGTGCTTAGGAAAAAATTCTATGTGGGGCAACTCGCTTACCGGCATCCATGAGAGTCCGACCTGTTTTTTATCATTCTCGCATCCGACGCCGAAATTCTCGTTACAGGTAATCTGAGCTTCAAATACGGCTTCGAGTTGATGAAAGCGGCGATGAGCTTTGGAAAAGGTGTGATTTCTTCCGATGTATTCGCGGATATAGATCAATTTGCCCACCGTTACTTCACAGCCGGTTTCTTCCTTGCATTCACGCTCAACGGCTTGTTCCAAGGTCTCTCCGGGGCGTTGTCCACCACCGGGTAAGATATAGAACACGCCCCGCCTGTCTTGCATTTTTATGAGGAGGATTTTGCCGTCGTTGATAATGACGGCGCGTGCGGCTGTGCGGATTGGCTGGACCATCGTACTACCTTCCAGCAAATAACGTGCATTTCAAGACTGGTGTAAGAGATGATAACATTTGGCTTAGACGCAGGTGATCTAACAAAGGGCTGGAGCGAGACGATGGTCGGTGGCCAAAGCTTCGCTTGGCATCAGGTGAATCCAGATAGCTTTACGTTCGAAGGTATTTGGTCCGGTCGCTATGTGCAGCTCGAAGTCGACGCAAGGGTAGGGAAGCTGAGCTGTCGTGGGATTGGAGAAGCAGACCGTTTGCATTTTGCAGAATACCTGAATCTAGGAGATCGGCATCGATTCGCTTTGGATCGGCTTCCATGGCGCAGTGACCCGGTGCTAGAACGTGCCATAGCGACCTTTCGGGGTCTTCGGATTTTGCGTCAGCCGGTGGAGGAAGTGTTGTTTTGTTTTCTTTGTAGTTCAGCCAAGTCGATTATTCAGATCCGTCAGATCTTAAACGACGTCTCGAAGACCTATGGACGCGAGGTGATCGAAGGACGCTTTGCGTTTCCGGGGTGGCCGGTCCTCAATGAGGCAGGAGAAAAGGCCCTCCGGGACCTCAAGCTTGGGTATCGTGCTCGTTTCGTGTCAGCAGTCGCGGAGTCAGCGGATAGTACATTCTTCGAGCAGCTAAAGGCCGCCGACTACCTGACATCTAAAGCGATGCTTCTGTCCTTGCCTGGTATTGGTGAAAAGATCGCCGATTGTGTCTGTCTTTTTGGACTGGGGCACGGTGAGGCGTTCCCAGTCGATACGTGGATTGCGCGTGCCATGGGAGAACTCTATGGCCTAGATGGTTGGTCTCTGGCCGCGATTGCTCAGTTTGGCAGGGCCCACTTTGGTGCCGATGCAGGGCTGGCACAGCAATACATTTTTAGCTATGCCCGAGCGCGCTTGACCTAGTGTCCATACATATCCGAATCTGATCGTTATGCTAATTACTGTTTCCGTCCGCTATTTTGCCCAGCTACGCGAGGAGCGTGGGTCGGGGTATGAGCAATTGCAGATTGAGACACAGTCTGTCGGTTCTCTATACAAACAGCTTGCGGCAGAACATCATTTCCGCCTTCAGCCCAATCAGCTGCGTATGGTCGTTAACGAAGAGTTCACCAGCGTCGAGACGGAGCTACAAGACGGTGATGAAGTTGTGTTTATACCCCCGGTAGCAGGGGGATAGACCTATATTCCCGCGAGCCGGGCCGCCTCACAGGACGCTGGATTCCCTTCAGCGTCTGCGAAAACTTTATCGTATGAGGAACTGTCTACCTTTTTGGCATGAGCTGCATGGAAATGAAATTGTAGGGCACGTCGTCGATTTTGGCTCCTATTGGCTGGCGTCTCGTGGGGAAGCATGCCGTAGAAAAACAGGGCACCGCCAGCTGCCAATTCGATGGGTTTTGATTGGGCTGTTGGCAGGAGAGTTTTTTCAATTTCGCAGTCTTTGGCGTGATGATGCTTAAATGCTCCTTTACGATGTCCTCCTGGGATCACATGCATGCAACCATTGTCTACCGTAGCATCGTCTAGAGCTATCCATATGCCGATAATTGCATCTAGTGGTGTGACAGCAAAATAGGCATTGTCTTGGTGCCAGGGTTTTTCGCTACCGATTAAAGGCGGTTTGATTAAGGCCATAGATTGAAACAATTTCGAACCCTGTCCGAGTAAGGCTTCAAGGATTTTCATGGCCGGATGACTTTGAGTTAAAATCTCTTGAAAGACAGGGGCCTCCGATTCAAACCACATCAGTTTTCTTACTTTGAGTTCTAAAGTATCAAGGTCCGATGGATCAGGCTGGTAGCCTGACTCAAATTGAATGTGTGTCCTGCCGTCTACTTTTTTGTAAGAGGCTCGCTTACGATCGGCAGATAGAGATCTCAACTCTGCAACATTAGGTTCGGTGGCATATCTAGTGACAATATCCTTGATGGCCCGCCTTGCATCGGAGATCTCATTCTTTGTAAGAAGTTGATTAATCGCGATGTATCCTTGTTCTCTGAATTCAGATAATTCTTTGGGCTTAATTTCAAATTCTTGTTCTGCTTTGCGCTTTATGTGATGATTTTCCATGGTTCAAAATTAGCATAATCCGCATCTTTTTCCTATGGAAGAAACCCTCAAGTATTTGTATAAATTTGATTAATGAATTCGATCTGTTATCTGGAATTTAGGACGGTCCCCAAGATATTTCACTGTGAGACTACATGGAGATGGCTCCCGGCGCCTCTGGATGACTACGATTTCTGGGCAGTCCTCGGAGGCAGAGGTGAGATGGTTTTAAACGATCAGTCCTACTTGCTCGCACCAGGATCGACTTTCATGCTGAGGCCGGGAGATCGTTTGAAGGCTGAGCATGACTCGAACATGCCTTTGCAAGTCCTTGCATTTCATTTTCTGCCCACCTCTCAATTTCCATGGGATGCTCTCGATTTACCGAATTTTCGCCAAGTAAACGACCTTTTAAGCCTTAGGTTCTATGCTCAACAGAGTGTCCATTTAAGCGTTCAAAATCATGACGTTGTCAGGCAGCAGTTGGTCGCAATGAACTTGCTTACGCTACTTGCAGACAAAACAGACCGCTTACTGCCTGCGTCTGACGAGCGCATTTTGGCTGTCGCTGAGCAGATCCGCTGCTCGCCGGCAGGATTTAAGTCTGTTGCCGAAATGAGTCGTCAGGTAAATGTTTCGTTGAGCCACTTCTCCCGTGAGTTTAAGCGCTTGCTTGGCTTGAGTCCGATACGCTACTTGGCGTGTATGCGTGCGGATCGCGCAGCAGAGCTCCTTAGAGAAACAAATATGAGTCTCGGTGAAATTTCGGACTCTTTAGGTTACAGCGACGTTCATCATTTTTCTAAACAGTTCGCCCGGGAGAAAGGAGAAGCTCCAGGACGATTTCGAAATACATGGCGCGATAAGAGGCATGAGTAGGCTGCCGATGCGTTTTGGCTGGGCTGCATGAGAATTGTGGTTTCGATGTCTCTATGAATGGATTTCGGATTTCGCCTGAAGCATTAGATCTTGAAGCCCTGCGAGCGGGCTGCCTCTCTTTGCGGGCGGGAGCGTTTACGTCCTTTGAAGGCTGGGTTCGGGACCTGAATGAGGGTGAAGCGGTGCTACGCTTGGAATATGAGGCTTATGCTTCAATGGCTGAGAAAGAGGGGGGGCGGATCTTGAAAGAAGCAGAGCAACGTTGGCCGTTGTTGGCCTTGGTGGCCGAGCACAGGGTGGGGCTCCTCGAGATCGGCGATTGTGCCGTTTATGTCGGGGTGGCGTCAATGCACCGAGCAGCAGCTTTTGAAGCCTGCCGTTATGTGATTGATGAGGTAAAAGAGCGGGTGCCGATTTGGAAGAAAGAACACTACGCGACAGGCGTTACAGGTTGGATCAATTGTCACAAGGTGCCCGACAATACCGAGTCTGAGTAAGGATGAAACGCGTATCCCTGAAGCATGTAGCTCAAGTTGCTGGCGTCTCGGTAGCCACGGTTTCGATGGCGTTGCGGGGTGCGGGGAGAATTGCTCCAAAGACAGTAGAGCGGATAGAGGCTCTCGCTAATGAGATGGGCTATGTGCCGGATCCACTTTTAGCTTCGTTAGCAACGCGGCGCTTTCGTGAGGACAGCGATTCTAAAGGCAGCCCGATTGCTGTTATAAAATGCAGTGAGTCGATGGGACGGGGTGATTATGCCGAACGCTTTCGCGACAGCCTATCTTCCCTGGGATATGTGATGGAATCGCATCGATTGGATAGCCCCGAAAACTTCGAAAGTCTTGTTGCGAAGATGACGCGCAGGGGGATTCGAGGGGTGATTTTGATTCCAGATGTATTCCCTGAAATCCTAATCGACCCCAGTCCATGGTCAAAATTCTCAATCGTTCAATCCAGTCGATTTCTTCATTCTGCTCCCGTGCACACTGTGCGTGCTAATATATTTCAGGCTGTAAAATTGGCCTATACGAAAGCGTATGAAGCGGGCTATCGACGTATCGGTTTTGCACTCGGCTTTCATGAGTATTGGATCGAGGACGATGAATCGCGAAATGGAGCAGCTTGGATTTTGCAGCAACACTTCGGGCGAGCTGAGAATTATATTCCTCCCTATCAAGGGTATTTGTCTGGAGGGGATCGTTCGTTTCTGGATTGGTATCATCATTATCGACCCGAGGCAGTGGTTGCGTTTAATAGTAACGCGCTAGCTCGACTGCAGGCATTGGGGATTCACGCCCCGAATGACCTCGGTTTCATTGCGCTTCATTTGAACGAGAATGAGATCGGAGCACCCTCATCTGAGGTCAGAATTTGTGGACTGGACCAGAATAATAAAGAGGTCGCGCGGCAGACGGTATGGGTGTTGGACCAAATGATCCGATTCGGCGAAACAGGATTTCCAGAAGTGGCTCGCGATATTCTGATCCCGTCGACTTGGGTAGCGGGGGACACCTTGAGGAAGCAATAAGTGTTTCCAGAAAGCCCTGTGAAGTCATGCGGCGAAAATTAACCCACAATGCCACCTGAGCTGAGGAAGATACCTTTGAGATTCATCTCTAGCTGCTTTGGGTTGTCCGAGTAGGCGATGCCATCATTCCGAGAAATGGTGCCGTTCTTAACCAGACGATAGAGGTCCTTATTGAATGTTTTCGAGCCGAGGTCTTCGCCTGCCTCAATCACGGCAGTGATCTTTCTAAAGTCTCCCTCTTCGATGGTCTGGCGCGCGAGTCCATCCACCATCAGGATTTCACAACTCGGCACGCGGCCACCTTCGATAGCGGGGACAAGACGTTGGCACACGGCAGCTTGGAGCGCTCCGGCGATTTGCCGCCGCATCGACTGTTGTTGTTCTGGCGTAAAAAATTCGAAGATGCGCTGAATTGCCTGCGTGCAGTTTGATGCGTGTAGTGTGCCGAATACGAGGTGACCGGTCTCGGCGGCGTGGATGGCCGTTTCAAAGGTGCTCTTATCCCGCATCTCACCTACGAGAATGACATCGGGATCCTGGCGCAGGACTGCTTTGAGCCCCATTTCGAAGGTGGGACAATCGATGCCGACTTCGCGTTGATTAAAGACGGATTTATCGTCGGTGTAGGTAAACTCAATAGGGTCTTCTAGGGTGACTATGTGCTTGTCGAAGTTCCTGTTTATATAGTTAAGCATCGCCGCGAGCGTAGAACTCTTTCCCGATCCGGTGGCGCCACAAACGAGGACGATTCCATTCTTGTTAGAACACATTTCCTTAAAAGTGGCGGGGTCATGACTCAAATCCTCAAACTCAGGCGGTGTGTCCTTTACGTGCCGAAATACAATGCTGGGTGTCGATCGCTGATGGAAGGCATTGACGCGAAAGCGGCCCACGTTTTCGTGTTTATAAGAATAGTCGACCTGGGCGTTTTGTTTCCAGTCGTCGAGGAATTGTGCGGGGACGGTGGAACGTATGAATTCTCTTATAGTAGTGGCATCTAGGGCGTCCATTTCCACGGGCTGAAGGCTTCCGTCTAGGCGAAAGTAAGCCGGCTTATCAGTCTTAATGTGGATATCGCTAGCACCGTTTTCTACAGCTAGGCCCAATACTTGATTAAATAGATCTACGGGTTCCATTGCTTTAATATTGAGAGCAGGGCATCGGCATTGCTCACGGAGATTTAATACCTTGTCTTTTCTGTCGTTTTAGCAGTCTTCTTGCGAAGATCTTTGCAAGTATCGATAACTTACTTGATTCCACAGCCATCCCATAAGACCTGATGGCGGAGATCAAACCTGAGTATTGATGGGCTGTAGCGGTTGATCGTGTCTA
>JABSRG010000046.1:0-17784 GCA_013215165.1 Opitutales bacterium
CCCACCGCGCCACCTACATCGAAAGTCAAGAATGGCTCAAAGAGGCCGCATGACTCCCCGCACCTCTGGTCACACCCAACGGCTGCTGGACAACGCTATCAGCTCGACGATCCTTTCTTTGTTTTAGCGACGAAAAATCCGATTGAGATGGAAGGGACGTATCCTTTGCCGGAGGCGCAGCTAGATCGCTTTATGTTTGAGCTCACCATGGATTACCTCCCTGAGGAGGAAGAGGTGTCAGTCGTGATGCAAACCACGGGAACTCAGCACGAAAAGATTGAGCCTATCTACACAGGAGAACAGCTTGTAGCGTTTCAACAGTTGGTGAAGGGGGTGCCTATCGCAAAGGAGATAGCGCAATTTGCCGTGCGTCTAGCTGCTGGTTCACGGCCGAATGGTGCTCAGGGAAAAGACTTCGTTAAAGAGTGGGTTAACTGGGGGGCCGGGCTTCGTGCGGCACAGACCATGGTAATGGCCGCGAAGGCCCGAGCTATCTTGGACGGACGAGCATTTGTGGAGGAAGGGGATATTCGAGCGGTGGCCCATCCGGCACTCAGGCATCGGATTTTGGTCAATTACCGGGCCGAAGCTGAGGGCACCACGGTTGATCAGATCATAGACATGCTTCTAGAGGATACCCAGGTGTTCACATCCTGATTGAAATGGTATTCAATCAATTCAGGCGTTGGTTAGGCATCGGAGGGCAAGAAACCTCGAAAAACACAGAGGCTTCCGCTCGGTTTGCTCGTAGTGTCCGGCAATCTGTGGGGCATGATAAGTTTATCGATCCTGCTGCGCTTTTAAAGCTGAAGAGTCTGGAACTAAAAGCTCGCACTGTCGTGGACGGGTTTTTGCGCGGTCTCCATCATAGCTCGAGTCATGGGTTTTCTGCCGAGTTTGTTGAATATCGCCAGTATGTAGAAGGAGACGACCCGCGTTATATCGATTGGCGTGTTTGTGCCCGGACGGACAGGTATTTCGTCCGTAAGTATGAAGAAGAAACCAACCTAGACTGTTCGCTTTTACTGGATCTGAGTGCATCCATGAAATTTGCCGGGAGTGTCGAACATTCAAAGCTCGAATACGCTCGGGCTCTTGTAGCCACATTAGCTTATTATCTCCATCTCCAAGGCGAGTCTCCAGGGTTGACCTTATTCGACCAAGCCGTGCGATGCCGGATCCCCTGTAGTCGGCGATCGGGACAATTACACAGGATGTTCATCGAGCTAGAAAAGGCGGTTCCGGGAAAGGGTACGGCCCTGGATCAACCATTTGATCTGCTCGTGCGTACCCGTCGCCGCCGAGGGCTTATTGTCTTATTCAGTGATTTGTTGGTGGAGGTAGACATGCTCGAGACAAAACTGTCCGAATTAATGACTCTAGGCCATGAGGTGGTGATCTTCAGAGTCTTGGACCGGCGGGAATTGGACTTTGATTACACTGAGTCGGACATGATCGAAGACTTGGAGACGGGCCAAGCTTTAGTCGTAGACCCTGATGTGGCACGAGCCGGCTATCGGGAACGCTTTGGGGCACAGGCTGCTAAACTAGGGCGTATCTGTCGGAGTCTTGGAATCCAATTACATCAGGTGGTCACCGACGAACAGATGGAATTAGCTTTATTCGAATTTCTAAAAGACAGGAAGCGGTTGAGGCGAATCGGATTACGTCGTCATACGTCGAGATAGGTCAGGACGGCGGCTTAGAGCATTTTGCATTTAAATTGACGTGTAACGTTTGGGCCACTCTTTCGGTGGCGACGAAGTACTGCCCTTCAGCGCTTTCTATGATTGAAGGGGCACGCTTCGACATGACCCTCTCTCATTACCCAAACGACATCCGACAATTTGAGCGACTGATTTTGTGCGGGATGCTCTATTCGCGTTTGAGCGCGTTTGCGAAATGCAACCGGAATTCTCTAAATGCGAGACGCTTTTCTACAGCTTCAGGCTAGCGAAATTGCGTTTCAAGTCTTCCACCACGGATTGGATTTCATCCGCTTTCTCTCGCGTGGATTGAGCGACGGCGCGCGATTTATTAATCGATGAGCTAACCTGGTCGATTTCCTTGAAGAATTCAGAAGAACGTGCCCCGAGGTCGCTCAACATGCGGCGGACTGACTCCGTTTCGGTGTGAACTTCGATGACTTGCTGACTGATTTCTTCAGTAGCCTCAGATTGTTCATGGGCCACCTCATCAATATTACGCGCTAGTGTTTTCACCTGAGTCATAGAGTCGCCGACTTGTGAAATGCTGCTTGAAGATTGTCCGGCGCTTGTGCGAATGAGCCCGAGTTGTTCGTTGATGCGCGAAGAAGCTTTGCTGGATTCATGAGCAAGGTCTTTTACTTCACTGGCGACAACGGCAAATCCTTTGCCTGCTTCACCGGCGCTTGCAGCTTCTATAGAAGCATTGAGAGCGAGCAGGTTGGTTTGGTTAGAGATGTCGCTGATCAATTCGACGATCTTTTCAGTTTGAGAAGTCAGTTCATCGAGGTCGTTCGAAATGGTGCGCGCGGATTCAACGTTGTCGGAAGCTCCATCCACAATACGCGTTTCCTCGGCACACTGATTGGCCACATCTACGATTTGTGAGCGTAATTGCTCCACGGATTGAGCGACATTTTTTGCCATCTCACTCGTATTGCTTGAGAACTGCTCCAGCTCAGTGATGTGGGAGTGGAGCTGGTCGAAAATGCCGTTCATTGCTTGGGTGGAACTTTCAGCAGATATCGCGTTTTCGTGTATGGTCCCTGATTCAGTCTTCATGGAATCAGAGGTCAAAGAGAGCTGCTCAATGACCGGCGTTACTTGGGCGAGGGTATCATGAACATGATCGATACTCTCAGAAAGGCTCGAAGAAATTTGGCTGAATTCGTCGTTGCCGGCTAATGGAGTCAGGCCACGCAAATCTCCCGAAGCGACTTGTTTGAGGTCCTCGTTCAAGTGTTTGAGAGCAGACTGAATACGGAGGAAGACGAGTGTGAATACACCGGCCATTAAAAGAATGACAGCTACGAGGGTAGTCACCTGTATGCTCACAGCTCGTTGGACCGAGAGAATGGTGCCACTCGTATCACCATCGACGTAAGTTGCCCATGCACCCACCGCAGCATTCATCTGCTTAAGGAGCGGCACATTGTTTTTCCGAATCTCTTGGATGGCATGAAGTGTCTCAGCAGACTGAAGTTCTTCGCTGTTTCCATCTGCGGCTGCTTTTCCGGCAAATATAATTTGGTCAACATGGCGTGAAAAATCGCCCCATAGGACAAAGGTAGCATCCAGGGCCTCGGCGATTTCTTTTGTTGGAGGGGCAAGCAATTTTTCCCTTCATCGCCATAAATGAGGCCATTGATAACTGATGCAAATGCACCGCGAGATCCTTCTAAGGCATCGATCAGCTGTAGATTTCCTGCGAGCACTGATTCTGCCTCTTTCGACATTTTCTGCGTCAACATACGTTGGCGGCCTGCGAGGTTAACGATTGTGCCATTGGACGATGCACGTTCTTTCCATGGTTCGAGCTCTTGAGAGATGATCGAAAAGGATAAGTAGATGCACGCGGTGGAACCCAAGATAAGAGTGATCAGGGCGACGATGAGTTTGGTTCGAATTTTCATATGCAGATAGCCACGCTGTTATTGCGCGTGCGTCATACTTCGCCCGAAATCAGCCTATCGTGAGCTGAATTGAATCACAGCCCGATTAAAGCTAATTTATCCAGCGTTAGATGCGGATTTATATCTGGTAAACCCATATAAGGGTGTGGCTTGTGAATTGAGCTAGGGCGCTCAAGGCCACAGGAGCAACGGACTCGGCGAAGGAGCGAGCATCATGGCGTGCCTCAGCAAGACGGCAAAACTGAGTGGTTTTATGCTAAAAGTAGAAAGGTGTTTCCCGACTAGCTTATCGACGGAATACTGACTTCGACGTCCACATCGGCATCGTAGTCGACTCCATCGATTCCAAAACCAAAGAGCTTGAGGAAGTTCTCCTGATAACCTGCAAAATCCGCTATGGCAGCGAGATTCTCGGTATTTACCTCATGGAACAGGCGTGTTGCTTCTGCCTGGACATCTTCATCCATTTCCCAGTCATCGATTCGGATACGTCCCGATTCGTCTGTCTCATAGGGCTGGTCGGAATAGAGGCGCTCCGTTAACAGGCGGACCATCTGATGGATCGTATCCTCGTGGGTCCCCTTGGCCTTCATAATTTTGAAGAGGATCGATATATACAGCGGAACAACTGGTATGGCTGAACTCGCTTGAGTGACGACAGCCTTATTAACCGAGACGATAGCGTCCCCACCGATGGACTGCATCTTTTCGCGAATAGCAACCACTGCACGATCCAAGTCATCTTTGGCTACACCGATAGTACCTTTTTTGTAGATGGGCCAGGTCACTTCTGGCCCGAGATAAGAGTAAGCTACAGTTTTGCAGCTGTCGGCGAGAACGTCTGCTTCGAGCAGTGCGTCCATCCAAAGTTCCCAATCCTCACCGCCCATGACTTTGGTGGTGTCGCGGATCTCCTGTTCGTTAGCCGGTTCGATTGATATTTCGCTGATCAGCTCTTTGTCGGTATCTAAATTCTTAGCGTGAAACGGTTCACCGACAGGCTTGAGGGTGGACTTGTAAGTAACTCCATCCTTGGGGTCGGTGCGGCGCGGCGAAGCGAGACTGTAAATGACCAGATCCACCTTACCCATGTCCGCTTTTATTGTCTCGATGGTTTGTGCCTTCATCTCATCGGAGAAAGCGTCGCCATTGAAACTCTTGGCGTAGATACCTTCGGCCTCGGCTGCATTCTCAAAAGCAGCGCTATTATACCAACCGGCAGATGCAGGTTTACCGTTTGAAGAGGGGCGCTCGAAAAAGATGCCGAGTGTCTTTGCGCCGTAAGTGAAAGCAGCGCTGATACGTGTCGATAAACCATAGCCCGTGGATGCTCCAATAACGAGGACGTTCTTCGGACCTGCGTCCGTCTTTTTGGCCGCTTTGGCGATGGCTATCTGCTCATCGATGTGAGCAGCACACCCGGTTGGATGCGAAGTGATACAGACAAAGGAGCGGATTTTCGGTTTGACGATCATTATTGAAAATTAAGTTTTCGGCGAAGGGTGATATCACCGGATTAGGGAAGAAAATACGTCAAGGGGTTCGAGGCAAAGCGGAAATTGATTCATCTTTCTGACTTCAGGATGCCGTGGGCGGTCCACTTGGATTGAGTTTCTAGTGTCTTTTGGCGGATAGCGCGGTTTTTGGCTATGGAATCTTCGTTTGCATAGCCGCGTGCATGATCGAGATGGAGCACCAAAGCTCGATACCGCACCCGAATCGGCCTGAGCCCCCGATGGCGTAATCGGTAGCCCATTTCTACATCTTGACCCCCATATTGCATCCGCTCGTCATGGCCATTGACTGCGAGAATGTCACTTTTGAAGGCGGAACTGTTATTCCCGTTCCAGGTAGCCTTGGTGGGTATGCAGCAGTCGAGTAGGGTGCGGAGCCGAGGGGATGCGGAAAGTCTTGATGCTTTGAAGGAAAGCGGAAGTCCATGACGTCGAAGCCACCTGAGTGAAAATACTTGGCCCGTTTGGATATCCTCTTCACTGATCGCCGTGGAAGTCGTCATCGGGAGTTTAAAATAGCCTCCTGAAAGGTAATGGCCCGATTTGGCACAGCTGCGATGGAGGCCAATAAAGTCGGGGGGTGGGATGCAGTCGCCGTCAGTGAAAATGAGGTAGTCCCCGCTGGCTGCCTGTGTGGCCAAATTTAAGATGCGGGATTTTTGAAAACCGTCGTCAGGATGCCAAATGTGCTGAAGTTTGGGTATATAGGCCTGATGCTTATCAACGACCTCGCGTGTGGCGTCTCCTGAACCGTCATCGGCGATAACGAGCTCGAAATCTTGATCAGTTTGATATCGATAACCACACAGCACATGATCTAGCCATTTCGGGTTGTTGTAGGTGCTGATGATGACCGAAATACGCATCAGGCTATCAGGCGTTTAGCAGTGACTGGTGGGGACGAGCAGAGGGATGCCCGGGCGAGTCTTTACTCAAACATCCAGGACCACCTTGGTCGCGATCGCTAGATTATAGATAATTTGCGACAGATCTCGGATGACCGGGAAATATTTTTTATCTACCTCAGGGAGAATAATCACCTCATCGCCTGGGTTCAGCTCATATTTTGAAGAGCCGATCAAACGCTCTTTGACGAGATTGATTTCTCCATTCGCCCGGAGTAAAATGATTTTGTCCTTCTCAGCGTTCTCGGTGAATCCACCCGCGTATTCGATGTAGTCCTTGAGCTTGGAGTCATCACGAAAAACCTGCGTATTTGGAAAATTTACCTCTCCCTGAACCATGATGAGATTGGAGAGACCCGGGATCACGATACGGTCGTCTTCTTCGAGCCGGATGTCGCGCCAGTTGTCACCGTTGAGGACGACCTGTCCCAACGGTTCTACATTGCGTGCCCTATCAACAAACTGCAAAAGCAGCTCAGCCTCAGCTGCGCGCAAACGAGCTTCATCGGCGGTGCTCGAACGTGCAGATAACACATTGTTTTCCAAGCGCTGTAGCGACGCTAGAATCGCTTCCTTCTGCCGCACTTGCACACTTTTGCGAAAAAGCTGGATCGCATCGGCATTAGAAAACGACGAGAAATTCAGCTGAGCATACAGATCCCCTACCGTAGAGCCATAGGGCATTACCACATAGCCATCACCCTCGTGCTCGCCTTCGATTTTAACAAGAAGGGTCTCTTTCTGGCGTTCAGCCGAAATTGTGACGCGATCGCCGGGGAGAAATTCAAAGACGCTGACTTCGCTGATGTCTAAGTTGATCACCGAGGCTTTGTAACCTAGGGAGCGTTTAACTACCGCAGTGGTAGCGATCGGATCGGGACGCGCAAGCTCTAGGAGGTCCGATCCGCGAAGCGACTCATCCGAAAATTCAAACTGGAACGCATTTTTCGCTAGTCCATCGACCATAACAGTGTTCTGAATCGGGTGGACGAAAATGACATCCCCATCAGCGAATTGGATAATGGGGACGAGACCGTTTGTGAGGAAATCGTAAAGATCGATGGTATTGATAGTCTCTTGGCCACGCTTTACTTCGATGTTGATGAAGCTTCCTCGATCGAAATCGATACCGCCTGCAAGCTTTAGGTAATTGATTAAGTTTTCGCTTGTTGGGCCTCCATAAAGCCCAGGGGTATTTACAAATCCTGCTACGTAGACCTTAACCTCCTGCGAGGTCTCGAGGTTGGCATAAAGACGAATGTTTCTTGTATATACGCTGCTGACCGCTTCTTCCACACGTTTGGTGAGTTCTCCATTTGGAAGGCCGAGCACTTGGACTGGTCCAATCTCTGGGATGAAGATATTGCCTTGAGCGTCTACAGGGATGACTTCTTGAAAATTGAGCGCTCCCCAGATTTGGACTCTGATTAGATCTCCGATTTGTATTCGGTAACCGGGGTTGAATGATATAAATGGAGCTGCGTCTACGCGAGGGCTTGAGAATAGAGAGGCTCCAAAGGCTTTGGAATCGAGACCTCGAGAAGCTGGCGATTGCGTTGAGGCAGCATCTATTCTCTCTCGCTGGCCACCGATATCTGAAGATCTTTGGAGGCTAAGCGATTGGCCGTATGTCTCGAAAGCCGCGAATACAAAAGTGAATAAGAGGATGAAGTGACATGTGAATCGACGCCCGATCATAATATGGATTGCTCAATTAGTTACAAAAAAGCGCTAACGTGAAACGACTCAAAATCATTGACAAGCATTATGTAAACAGAGTTTTTCGCTCAGTGAGAGTTTTTGCGGCAAGCAGTTTAGGAATTCAAAAGTCGGTTATTACGGCTCTCCTATTTCGTGAACTGAATTCGCGTTTTGGCCGATACAGGTTGGGGTATGGCTGGGCAATTTTGGAGCCATTGCTGTTTATTGGCACCCTTACCTTGATTAGGATTTCTCTTGGGTCTGGCGACGTGGGCGGTGTCGCTTACCCGCTTTTCTTTGCCTCAGGCATATTACCATATTTATTTTTTCAAAATGTGGTGAACGTGAGCCTTAGCGCGATAGAGGCGAATTCAGGCGTTTTAAATTATCAGAGAGTCAAAGCGTTTGATGTGATTGCAGCTCGGTGGCTTCTTGAAATTATTATTTTCATTTTTACAGCACTTTTGATTTTCACAGGGTTTAAAATCGCTGGTTTTGAGGTAAACCTTCCGGCTATTGGATATTCGGTGCTGGGTACAATGCTTCTCGCGTTCTTTGCTTTCGGGAT
This sequence comes from Opitutales bacterium, assembly GCA_013215165.1. Classification (NCBI taxonomy): domain Bacteria; kingdom Pseudomonadati; phylum Verrucomicrobiota; class Opitutia; order Opitutales; species Opitutales bacterium. The sequence goes on from JABSRG010000046.1 coordinate 8,308, forward strand.
AGGAATGCTATTTGCGGTGATAGCAGTTGTTTGGGGTGAGATAAAGAAAATCGTTCCGGTCATCATGCGGCCATTGTTTTTTGTGTCCGGTATCTTTTTTACGGTCGATTCTCTTCCTTCAGAAATCAAAGATCTCGCTTTGTTGAATCCGCTGATTCATTCGTTGCAGCTAATTCGCTATGGGTTGTTATCAGGGTATGAGGGACGCTCTTGGGATCTCGGCTATTTGGCTACGTGGTCTTTTGCGACTATGCTACTAGGATTATCGCTATTGCGGATATTTAGGGAGAAGGTTTTGGCTTCTGGAACGCTTCGTTAGGTTGAAATGATCCGCATAAAAGAATTGACGAAATTCTATCAGACAAGCTCTGGTAGGCACTACGTTTTCGAGAATCTCAGTATGGAGATTCCAGCTGGGCGAAACGTTGGAATACTTGGCCCTAACGGAGCTGGAAAGTCGACTCTTCTCAAAATTTTAGGTGGAATTGATTTTCCAAGCTCAGGAAGTGTTGAAGCTACTGGATCAATGTCTTGGCCGCTTGGATTACGTGGTGGGTTCTTGCCTCACATTTCAGGTCGTGAAAATTGCAAGACGGTATCCAGAATACATGGAGTGCACGGGAGAGAGTTGGCAAAGCTGCTAGACTCAATCAGAGATTTGTCGGGTATTGGTGATTACTTTGAAGAGCCGGTAAGGACTTACTCTTCAGGCATGTCGAGTCGGCTTGGATTCGCGCTTAGTATGGCCTTTGATTTTGACTACTTCCTAATAGATGAGATTACATCTGTCGGAGACGCTCATTTTAAAGAAATGGCGCGAACAACTCTTAATGAAAAGGCTGCAAAAAGTAATATCATAATGGTGTCGCACAATGTGGGCGACCTGCAGCGTTTTTGTGAGATGGCGATTTTGCTCAAGGATGGGAGGGTTTCAGTTTACGATTCTGTTAGAGATGCGATAGAAGCTTATCTGCCAAAAGATGATTCTGTGGACTCCGCATCAATATTGCTTGACGGTGCTCCGGCTGCTAGGCTTGAAGAATTACTTATTCCACAGGTTGAACGGCAAGGCTTCGAGGAATTGAAGACTAGATTTATGGAGGTCTTTTCGGAAACTGAAATGAGAGTGAGCTCAGTATCCAGTGCAGTTGAATCTTTGTCGGACCCTTTGGTTCTAGTTAATGCTGGAGAATTTTTCTATTCGACGATGCAATACGAGAGAGCTTTGGAATGTTTTGAACTTGCTTCTGGTATGGGTGTCAAAACGCGAGAGTGTATTTTTGGAACAGCGAAATCTGCAGATAAGTTGGGGCAGAAGGTGAAGCAAAGGGATGCCCTCTTAGATTTGGTCGCAGGAAATGAGGCCGACGATTCTGTATTCAGAGCATTGGCTAAGTTGGAGTTCGAGCGCGGTGATATACTGAAGGCTATCGAATATCAGGTGAGCGTTGTTAGAATTAGGAAGAAGGACCACGTGGGATGGTATGAGTTAAGTAATTACTATTTCGAGGCTGTCCGAGTAAAAGGTGCGATTCGTGCTATTTCTCAGGCTATTTTATACTCTGATGGTGACCCTTTTTACTATAATCGACTTGCTTTTTATCTTGCGAAAGCAAATGCGCCGAAGTTAGTAATTGATTCTAAAATTAAGGAACTAGACTCCCATGATGAAACGGGGCGTCGAGGAAAGCAGTTTCTTTCGACTCTGATTACCACAGGTGAAGAAATTTGCCAGAAACTATGAAGCAAAACTTTCTCTATCATTATTTCGGAGTAAGCGTAGGAATCCCTTTGGCTTTGTTCATTGCCTACTTAATCCTATTTGCTCCCCGTTATTATACGGCGAACACAACAATAGCTATACGGGAGTCGATGCCTAATAACGGAGCAAGCGCCGGAGGCTTTGGAGAGTTCTTACTAGAGGGCCTTTCAAATGTTGGTGGTGAGAGCCTTTTTCTTTATAAAGAGTTGCTTGAAGGGTTCTCCTTTTTTGAAGAGATTGAGGCATCGATATCAGAACCCAGCTCTTCCGGTGACCAAGGTTCCAAAGAAAGGTTGACCAAATATGAACGCTACGAACTTTTTGCGGACAACCTGCATGTGGCTGTTAATGAAAAAGCAGGGGTTGTAGGTATTGAACTTAGGGCTGAAGACCCAATGAAGGTCGTGGCGATGATGGACACTCTTGTCGAGCTGAGTAAAATAAGATACACAAACATCGACGCGGAGCTTGCTGCTAAACGCTCTTCAGTTCTTGAGGACTTTTTGGATGATGCTGAGAAGGAGTATATGAGGGAGCTTGAATCTTTTGTTGAATTCCAGCTTGAAAACAGCCTGGGAGGAACAGCCCTAATAGGCGGGAATATTGATTCGCGCTTTTATGCAATAGATGAGAAGATTTTGGAATTGAAGGTATCTATTGCTGAGGAGTCTTATGTTGGGGCTAACAATGAGGAAAGGATAAACCGGCTAAGGCGTTATCTTAATGAACTTGAGGATCTTAGGGATGATTCGGTGAGAAAATCTATAATTAATATGGCAGGAACTGACTCGAATTCTGGAATTGCAGGTTACCGAATCGCGGAAGCGGAGCTTGAAATGGCGCAAATAAAATATCGATCTTCATTTGCTGAATATGAGAATTCTTTGCGTGATATCTCTGATTCGCGTCAATTCGTTGTAGTTGTTGATCAAACTTGGTCTAGCTCCGAAGTAGAGTTCCCAAAATACGCATTGAGCATCCTGCGTTTTGGCTTTATCAACATTTTGATTGCGACTTGTTTATTCCTGGTTGTAGCTGCGGTTAGAGATCATAAGATTTAGCCCGTGCTTAGATTATTTTTAATTGTGTGTCTGCTTTGGATAGGTCATGCACACTCGGCCAATGTTAGGGACCCTTTCTTTCGCGCTGTTGGAGACGGTGTTACGGATGATCACTATTCCATTCAACGAGTGATAGAATGGCCTGCAGAGCGTGGTGACGAGGTATTTTTTCCTCTAGGTAGTTATTTAATGTCGAGGCTTTTGTGCCCTGTCCCGAATTCCAGACTGATTCTAAGTGGAGAGTCTCTTGAAAATACTGAGTTGCGGACCGCTAAGGGTATGGTTGCAGTTTACTCTGGAAGTCAAATTGGTAACTATCGGACGGTGGGTTATGTTGAAGTCAAAAGCCTTACTTTTACTGGTAACGCTAGAGATGGTATGAGATCCGTGATTTTCCTGCGAGGCCGCAAGATGAAAACTAGGTGTGTGGTCAAAAATTGCAAATTTAGGAATACAGAAAAGAGTATAATATGGCTTGAGGGCGTTTGGGGTGTTGTCGAATTTGTCGAAAACTACTCAGTAGGAAGTAGATCATTAAATATCGTAAATTCGAGAAATGTCATAGTGTCAAATAATACAATCCTTTTCAATAAAGATGATGCTATTACGATCTCGCGGGATTGTCGACAAGTCGCGATATCGGATAATACTATAAGTGAGTCAGTAACAAACAGTGTATTTGTTGGAGCGATTTTTCTTCGGAATCGAAATGATGATTCGCTTCTCCGGCTGGAATTGGGCGGATTTGGAGATTCTGTAATTCGGGGTTCGGGAGTGCTCAGATTTAGTCATGATTCTATATCTTCATTCTACACGCTGTATTATGAAGATGAGCAACGTGTAAATGTGCAGGTTTTGGAATTAGTAGATCCCTATTTTGTTAAGACTGTGTGTGAATTTTGGAATATTCCAGTTGACGGTTTGTCCGATTCAAAAACATCTGATTTTACGGAAGGGCCGTATTTGGCACCTGAGAATGTTGTAATTAAGGGAAACGTAATTGAAGGTATTTACAATCGCGAGATTGCCCTAGCTCAGGGCCCTCGAAATGTTTCGGTGGTTTCAAATGTAATATCTCACTCTGGGTCGAGGGCTCTTCTATTGCCAGATTTTCAATTTAGGTTCAAGGTTTCGACTAGGAGAGATGAATGCAGGGTTATCTTGGAGGAGGACCTTCCCAAATTTATAGTTCATTTGTCCAAGGAGAATAAGGCTTTTATTTTGTTCCTAGCAACGGATGTTCAAGAACCAAATTTTTTGCAACATACCGATTCTTCGAAGAGCCAGGTAGAGCTCGAATCACCGCTTGCTGCTAGTTATTTGAACTGTTATTGCCATATCTTAGTGTTCCATCCAGAAGGCAATTTACCGTTTGGAGATTGTGTTTTTATAAACGAGTGGCAATTAAGTGAAGAATATTTCGAATACGCTGAACAAATCGTTATCATAGGGAATATGCTTTCTGGTTTCTCCAGATACGGAATTGTTCTAGGAAGCTCTGGGGGCGCAATTCGCGACGTAAGTGCAACCGATAAACTTGTTAGGTGCCATAAATACTCATACGCTTTTCCTGGACAATATTCCTTTTTCCTAAATATTGGGGAAATTAAAAATCGGATGCTTGTTTCAGGTATTCAAATCGATAACAACATCTTTTTGGGCTATGATTCAGAGCGTATTGGTTTGTGTCGCTTTGACGGAATAGATGGCGTGGAGGTGAATACTGTTGCTAAGGCGTCGAACACTATCTATAAGCTATGAGATTATTTGTTTTTACGACTCACAAAACCGGATCCATGTTTTTACATAGGTTTTTTGGAAAGGTTTCAGAAGTTTCGGGAATTAAGAAATATTCGAAGAATGATATGAACTTCGACCTCGCAAGGCCGTTAGATTTTACGGAAATAGAGTTGGCTGCAGCTGGGATCTACGCGCCACTCCGATATGAAGTTAAAAGCATACCAACTTCGGTCTCTGATTGCTATATTTTTCACCTTCGAGATCCAAGGGACATGTTGACCTCTTTATATTATTCGCACTCATATAGCCATGTTACTCGTGATGGAGCTTTTAATCCAACTTTCGAAGAAAGAGCATCATGGGTCGAGAATGGCATTGATAAATTCATTGTCGACTATTTGGAAGACGGATTACTGCAAAATCGTTATAAATGGATGTTGGAGGAAGCCCGCATCAAGAAACACTGTTCAATCGTATCACGATATGAATTGATGGTTCGGGACTACAGTGTTTGGGGGGAACGGATAATCGGTTTTCTGAATCAGAACGCCTTCAGCCTTAATATTAAAGACTTTGAAATTTTCGAAAGTGAATTTAAGGCTCCAGCTAGTGAAGATATTACAAAGCACAAAAGAAAAATGATTCCAGGGGACTTTCGCAATAAACTGAAGACCTCAACGATTGAACTAATCAATGATCAATTCCGATCTGTGATTGATGCTATGAGCTACTCTTATTCCTGATATATGTTCAATCCTAAATTATTGAAAAAACGGGTCGAGAAACGTGTCACTGAGAGACCTGAAAATTCACATCACTATGTGAATGAGGAGAGTATTCTGTGTGTGGAAGGTTTTCCGCGATCTGGTAATACTTATTTGTTGGGTTTTTTTCTATTTTATAAAAGTATGATGAACAGTCTTGAAAGGATAGGACATCACACCCATGATATCCTCAACTTTCAGTATTCGGTGGCTTTAGGAATTCCGACTTATGTTTGCGTTCGAGCTCCCGAGGATGCTGTTTCATCTGCATTGGTATATTTGAATGAAGAACCAAGCTCTTTAGTTGAAAAATATTGCGAATTCTATCTTTCTGCATGGCGCCTTCGTGAGTCATTGAGGTTTGTGTTTTTCGAACAAGTGACCGAAGGAGTTCGTGGAATTGTTGAAGCTGTGTCGTGTTGTGACAAGGTCAGTTCTCGTCCACCAGAGACGTATGATTCAGAGATTTCGCAGTGGATTTCTGAATGCGGCGAATCTCGCTTTGCAGAGGCCGCGAACCGTAAGTCTTCGGTTCCCCACGATGAGCGAAGTGCATTGCTGGAGGCAAAGCGAAAGATTGTGATGGCCTCACCCGCGTTTTCTAAAGCATTTGCGATATATCGAAAAATTCTTTATTCCTATGGATCGTTTTCAGATATTAAATGATACATCTAGGATGAGGCATCCAGAGATTTTCCAAGATCTTCAACTACTATTCGAGGAACAAAAACCAAGAAAGATTTTATCGTTTGGTTGTTCCAAAGGTGATGAGTGTTTCGACTTGAGCCTGCAGTTTCCGGGGGCAGCTGTAATCGGTGTCGATACTGATGAAAACGTGTTAAGACAGGCGATCGATAAATACGATTGTGAAAATATTCATTTCTACAAGAGTGATTATAATACAATTATCGAAAATGCTCCTTACGATTTGATCGTCGCTAATTCGGTATTTTGTATTTGGCCAAAGCGTGATGATAATTCTATAGAGTTTGAGAGCTTTGAGAGGACCATTGCACTAATAGCCGTATCCCTCAGATTTGGAGGTATTCTTTGTTTATTTAACTCTGAGTATCTACTGCAGCAAACCGTTGTGCGCGACTGTTTCACTCCGATAGCTGCGGTTCATCAGATGTTTAGTGGTTTTGTTGACCGTCAGAATGTCGAGAATGGAGAAACCTATTCTCCATTGTTTCGGTACAAAGGGAAAATCCTCGATGTTAAGGAGATAAGAAAAATTTACGGTGGTCCGATGCAGGAGCTAGAATTTGTAGGATATAAGGGTGTTAAAAGCGATGGTGTCGAGCTGAGCGATTCACTGAAGTGCCTATATTTTCGGCGAAACACTCATAATCTCATCTTTGACCAATTAAACCAACTAGATGCGTCTAGGAAGACTGTTTTGCGGAGTTCTGATCGGTATTATTGGTGCAGTAGTTTCTTTGATTTTCGTGGAAAAAGCTGGGCTCTATTGTCATATTGGCCAGCTTCGGAAGGCTTTCAAGGCTTTCTCCGATATAGTAAGATAGGTCTTGTGGAAATCGAAGGTGGGAGAGCGATCGGTCCATTAAAACAAGTCGAGACTGAATGGCCAGAATGGGGACAAGTGATGCAGCATGGCCCTTCAATATTGAAGGTTTTGGATCGTTATTTGCTATTTTATACAGGATCTGTAGGCCCCACCCTCGAGGATATTCAGAATAACAGAAATGTTGGCTGGGTGGAAACTAGTGATCTGGTTGGTTGGGATGCGAGGGCCCTGCCTGTTTTTCGCCTCGCTGATTTTGGAGAAGGATGTTTCTCAATTAGTAACCCTTTTCCGGTTTGTGCGGAAGATCGATTGTTTTTGTTTATTAAGGTGAGTTGTAAGGTAGATGGAAAAATAATTGCAACTTACCGCCTTGCTGAGTCAAATCTAGATGAGGTATCATTTAGGCTTCTACCGGAGGTTTGTATAGGGGGGACGTTGGGCAGTGTTGAGGATGGTCACTGTTTTTTTTGGAAAGGCTTTTGGTATTTTTTGTGCGTTGATTTTGAAGGAGTATATAATGGTTCATCAGCGAAAAAACTGTTGAGTACCTGGATCTCTCGGGATTTGAGAAAATGGACGCCTGTAGTTACTTTGATACCTGCGAATTTGTTCATTAGGTATGATTCTCAAACTACGCGAGAAGTCGCACGCCTTGAGAGGCCTTCTATATACTGGGTCAATAAAGAAGCGGGAGAGGGAATTTTTTACTGTGCGATCTTACCGAAAAATAATGGAAACTCTTTTATCCAGGGTTTTCCCTTTTCTTTGAGAAATTAATGGCAATGAGAGGAATTGTATAGCATATGAAGTGGAGCCCATTTGCTGGACACTTTGATCGGTGTTTTTAGCTATGAAAGGTTCATTTTTGTAGCTTCGAGCTAAACTCTTGAGACCAAAGTCGGTCAAGGAGGAACACAGCCAGCTTGCTGGCGAGTAGTCCTTGAGAGGCGTAGGTAGAGCCTGTCCCAGGGCTTCAAGTCATTGATGGACAATAGCTTGAGGCCAAAAAAAGCGGGCGAAAGAGGCACTATTTCCTCGTTTCGCCCTAAAAACGGCCTCTATAATTGTGGGTGAATTCAAATACAGCACCGTCTTCTAAGCATAAATTTGTAATCCAAAGCTGGCTGCGTCCAGACTTAACTCCGGTCCTCGCAAATTGTGACTACGAGCGCTTGCGCCAGGACCTCGACAAGATCGAAGCAAATATCCGCGCATCATGCGTCGAGGCCCTTGCGATAGATATCACGCTGGACCGGCTTGACGAAAATACATCCTCGCGCTGCCGCGATCGTAATATCCAGTTCGCTCCGGTGGCTTTACGCATGGAGTTGTTGCGTCATCTGCTTGGCATGCCCAGCTTCCGCGAGTTCTCTGCAAGGCTCTCCAGTAGTGATTTACTCGCTGACTTCTGCAATGTCAGCTTCATTGAGGGGAACAGATGGACGTCCAAAAGCACCCTGGAGCGCGCCAGCAAGTTTTTCACCCATGAAGAGCTTCAGCGCATGAACGCTCTGCTCACGGAGACTGTGGCAAACTCCGATCTATGCGCCGACCTGGGATTGGAAGCGCCCGTGGATGCCTCCATCTGCCTGGTCGATTCCACCTGTTTTGAAGCAAACATTCATTTCCCTACCGATTGGGTTTTGCTCAAGGATGTCGCGCTCACCCTACTCAAAGCCACCACTTTGATCCGTTCGCAACGGCTCCTCAATCGAATGTCGCAATCTCCCGCAGAGCTCGCGCGTCAGATGAACCGCCTCTGCATCGAGATGACTCACAGCCGTCGCCGTAAGGACGCGAAGAAACGGCGTAAAGCGATCCTGCGCCGCATGAAAAAGCTGCTCCGATGCATCGGTGACCATGCCCGCAAACACCGCGAATTACTCGAAACATCCTGGGATACGACCGAGCTGAGCCAGCGCGAGGCGGAGCGTATCCTCGCTCGCATCGACAGCCAGCTGGAGCTCCTGCCCCAAGTCATGAAACAAGCACACGAACGCATCATCGGTGAGCGAAAAGTTTCCAGCGGGGACAAAATCCTCAGCGCACATGAGCCTGACATCCACACCCTAGTGCGTGGGAAAGCGGGCAAAGAGGTGGAGTTTGGCAACGCGCTGTTTATCGCCGAAAGCCCCTGCGGTTTCATTCTCGATTATGAGCTCTACCGGGATGCTCCTCCAGGCGAGAGCCAAAAGCTACGCGACAGCCTCGCCCGCCAGCGGGCACTGGACATAGAGACTCCGGTAGACTGCGTGGTCGCTGACCGCGGTTTCGACTCCCGCAAACTACTCGACGAACTCGGTGAAGATGGCATCGTCAGCCACATCTGCCCGCGCAACGCAGCCAAACTCAAAGAACTCATGTGCGATGAGAGCTTTCGCAGCTTGCAGAAGCGACGCGGTGGAACCGAAGCCCGCATAGCGATCCTCAAAAACAAAAGAGGCGGACGGGTCTGCCGCGCCAAAGGCTTTGAGAACCGCGCCCGTGCGTTCCGATCGCCTACGGCGTGCTCGCACACAACCTTCTCTGGGTAGCGCGCACGATCCGCAAACGCATTGAGGCCGAATCAGGCAAGGATCCTCCAGCCCTCGCAGCCTGGGCGCGCCGGGGGCGGGGGGGGGG